>NZ_JAIEZP010000001.1:3422500-3496189 GCF_019679475.1 Hyphomonas sediminis | reverse complement strand
CCCCCTCCGCCCTTCGGGCACCTCCCCCGCGGGCGGGGGAGGATCGGGTTGCACTTCGCTGACGCGGAGCGCGTTTATCCTCCCCCGCGCGTCAGGGGAGGCGTTGAGCGCTGGCGAAACGGGGGGCTAAGAGCTGTTGAGTCCCGCCCATGCCGCAGGGCGCGCTTCTTCATCGAGGCGCAAGATCAGCGCGTCGGTCCATGGCGCGAGGCGGCGGAGGATGTGGGCCGGGACGGGAATGTCTTTCAGGCTTGCGCCTTTCCGTCTGCGGAGGAGGCGGGCGAGGCGTTTGGCATGTTTCTCGGGATCATTGAGAACGAGCGCGAGGCGGCGCGCGGCCTCCAGCATCATCGCCCATTGGAGGAAGGGCGGGTCTGAGCTTTCGGATTGGGATGACCTTGAAGGCGCGCAGGCTTCTTCGATGAGGCGGAAAAGCGGGTCGCGGCGCGCTTGGAGTTTCCCTGGAGTTTCGTTGGAGTTTTTTGCGGAAACGCCAACGAGGCGTTCCGGAAGCATGATCTCGGCGGCGAGGACATGGATGTAGCGACGGATGAGGGCGGCAGCGGCGGCAAGACGCGCGCGGGCCTCGCTGGCGATGCCGGTGAAGTGTTCGGGCACGACCGTTCGCAGGAGCTGGCGCAGGGCGCCGAGCACGGCGGCGATGCGGGTCCAGAGTTCCGGGCGGGGCATGTGATCGAACATGCCTGCGAGGATGGGGGAGACGGGAAGCCGGGCGGATAAGGTGCACCGCGAACGCAACAGGCCATCTTCCGGGTTTCGCCAGAGGCGAAGACCGGGCTTCAGTGAGAGCTTTGTTTTGTCGGGCTTTCTGGGTCCCGGACATTTGCTTCGCAAATTCCGGGATGACGGACGGAGGGGGTGGACAGGGCGGGAGTTATCCCGCCCTGCCTGCCGGTGTTCAGTTCGCCAGACGCTTGAGTTCGTCGACGAGGTCGGTCTGTTCCCAGGTGAAGGTACCGGCGTCAGGCACGCGGCCGAAATGTCCGTAGGCAGCCGTTGGGCTGTAGATCGGATTGTTCAGCTTCAGGTGGGTCCGGATCCCCTTGGGCGACAGGTCGAACAGGTCGCGCAGGGCCTTGGCGATGCGGGCTTCATCCGCATTGCCCGTGCCATGGGTGTCGACATAGATCGAGAGCGGCTGGGCGACGCCGATGGCGTAGGAGACCTGGATCGTGCAGCGGTTGGCGAGGCCCGCGGCGACGATGTTCTTGGCGAGGTAGCGCGTGGCGTAAGCGGCCGAACGGTCCACTTTGGACGGATCCTTGCCGGAGAAGGCGCCGCCACCATGGGGCGCTGCGCCGCCATAAGTGTCGACGATGATCTTGCGGCCGGTGAGGCCTGTATCGCCATCGGGGCCGCCAATGACGAAGCTGCCGGTCGGGTTCACATAGAACTTGTCTTCCGGCGGGAACCAGCCCTCTGGCAGGACTTCCTTGACGACCGGGCGGATGATCTCGCGCAGCTCGTCCTGGCTGACGCCGGCCTTGTGCTGGTGGGACACAACGACGGCGTTGACGCCGATCGGGCGCGAGCCTTGATATTGCAGGGTGACCTGGCTTTTCGCATCAGGTTCCAGCTGCGGGTTCTTGCCCGAATGGCGCAGGGCCGCGAGCTTCTGCAGGATCTGGTGGGAATAGACGAGGGTGGCGGGCATCAGCTCCGGCGTCTCGTCCGACGCATAGCCGAACATGATGCCCTGGTCGCCGGCGCCTTCTTCCTTGAAGAGGCCTTGGCCTTCTTCCACGCCTTGGGCGATCTCGGCAGATTGTCCGTGGACATGGTTTTCCACGACCATGTTCTGCCAGTGGAAGCCGTCCTGCTCATAGCCGATCTTCTTGACGACAGCGCGGGCCGCTTCGTTCATCTCTTCAGCCGTGACGACAGCGCCGTTATTCGTGCGTACCTCGCCGGCGAGGACGACGCGGTTGGTGGTCGTCAGCGTTTCGACGGCGACTTTCGAGGTCGGGTCCTTGGAGAGGAACAGGTCGACGACGGCATCGGAAATCTGGTCGGCAACCTTGTCGGGATGGCCTTCCGAGACGCTTTCGCTGGTGAACTCATGAGACTTCAGGGGCATTTTTGGCTCCTCTTGGAAACGGATTGCCTATCTGGCGAATACGACCGTGCGGCCGGAATTCAGGAAGATGCGGTGTTCGGCATGGGCCTTGACCGCGCGCAGGAGGGCAATGCCCTCGATATGGCGACCGGTTTCAACCATGTCTTCTGGGGTGAAGGTGTGGTCGATGGCTTCGGTTGCCTGGGAGATGATCGGGCCTTCATCCAGGTCCGCGGTGACGTAATGGGCGGTGGCGCCAATGACCTTGACGCCGCGCGCATGGGCCTGGTGGTAGGGCTGGGCGCCTTTGAAACCGGGCAGGAAGGAGTGGTGGATGTTGATGACGCGGCCTTCATGGCGGCGGCAGGCATCCTCGCTGAGCACCTGCATATACCGGGCAAGGACGACCAGCTCCGAGCGTGTCTCTGCGATGATCTCGTCGAGGCGGGATTCGGCGGCAGGCTTGGTTGCCGCGCTGACCGGCACATGAAACCAGGGCAGGCCCCAATGCGCGAAGGTGGGCTTCAGCGTGTCGTGATTGGACACGATGCCGGTGATCTCGATGGGCAGTTCATTGCGCCGCGCTGCATAGAGCAGCGTGTTGGCGCAATGGTCCGACTTCGAGACCATCAGCAGGGTGCGGAGCTTTTCTTCCGATGAGCGGATCTGCCAGTCGGCCTCAATCTCGGCGGCGAGGGGCGCCATGGCCTCTTTCACCGCGTCGAGCGAACCGCCATTGCCCGGCGGCGTGAAAACCAGTCGCGCAAAGAAGCGGTTGGTCTCCGGATCGCCGAAGGTGCGGGAATTCACGATGAAGCAGCCATGCTGCTCCATGAGCCGGGCGAGGCCTGCAACGAGGCCTACCCGGTCCGGGCAACTCAGCGTAAGGATGAAGGTTTGCGACAAGGCCTGTCCCCGCGTGCCGATCAATAGCGGTAGTGATCGGGTTTGAACGGGCCTGCGGTTTCCACGCCGATATAGGAGGCTTGCTCGCCCGACAGCTCGGAGAGTTTGACGCCAAGCTTGGCCAGGTGGAGGCGGGCGACTTTCTCGTCGAGATGTTTCGGCAAGGTGTAGACCTTGTTGGCGTACTCATCGCCCTTCGTCCAAAGCTCGATCTGGGCGAGCGTCTGGTTGGTGAAGGAGGCCGACATCACGAAGGAGGGGTGGCCGGTTGCGTTGCCGAGGTTCACCAGGCGGCCTTCGGACAGGAGGATGATGCGCTTGCCATCCGGGAAGGTGATCATGTCGACTTGCGGCTTGATGTTCGTCCACTGAAAGTTTTTCAGGCCGTCGACCTGGATCTCATTGTCGAAGTGGCCGATGTTGCAGACGATCGCCATGTCTTTCATGGCGCGCATGTGATCGACGGTGATGATGTCCTTGTTGCCGGTGGCGGTGACAAAGATGTCGAACTGCGGGGCGGCGTCTTCCATTGTGGTGACTTCGTAGCCGTCCATCGCCGCCTGCAGCGCGCAGATCGGGTCGATCTCGGAAACAGCGACGCGGGCGCCTGAGCCGGAGAGGGACGCAGCCGAGCCTTTGCCGACATCGCCATAGCCGGCAACGAAGGCACGCTTGCCGGCCATCATCACATCCGTACCGCGACGGATCGCGTCAACGAGGGATTCCTTGCAGCCGTATTTGTTGTCGAACTTCGACTTGGTGACGGAGTCGTTGACGTTGATGGCCGGGAAGGGCAGCTCGCCGCGCTTTTCCATCTGGTAGAGGCGGTTGACGCCCGTGGTGGTCTCTTCCGAGACGCCCTTGATGCCGGCTTTGGTCTTGGCGAACCAGCCGGGGCTGGCGGCCATGCGCTTGCGGATCTGAGCGAAGAGGATCTTTTCTTCTTCCGAGCCCGGATTGTTGAGTACGGAGGCGTCGGCTTCGGCTTTCTCGCCGAGGACAAGGTACATCGTCGCGTCGCCGCCATCGTCGAGGATCATGTTGGGCGCGCCGCCATCATGCCAGTGGAACAGGCGGTCGGTGTAGTCCCAGTACTCTTCCAGGGTTTCACCCTTATAGGCCCAGACGGGCGTGCCATTGGCAACGATGGCAGCGGCGGCGTGGTCCTGGGTGGAGTAGATGTTGCACGAGACCCACTGGACATCGGCGCCGAGCGCTTCGAGCGTCTGGATCAGGACGGCGGTCTGGATGGTCATGTGCAGCGAGCCGGCAATCCGGGCGCCTTTCAGCGGCTGGGACGGTCCGAACTCCGCGCGCGCCGCCATCAGGCCCGGCATTTCCGTTTCCGCGATGTCGAGCTCCTTGCGGCCGAATTCGGCGAGCGAGAGATCCTTCACGAAATAGTCCTTGGGGAGGGCTTTGGCGGGCATATCAACGATCCTTTATATGTTGATCACGCGGTATCATGCAGACTGCCGGGGCGCAAGGTTTGGTGCGCTCAACGCGCAGCGATTTCCCCTTCCGCCGGCCCGGTAACTGGCAAGCCGGGAGTTGATGGCGCGCGCCATGACGGGGAAATGTGCGGCTGAGCCATCCATTTCAGGTTGCCGGATCAGTCGCGATAGGGGCCCTTGAGCAGGCTGCGCAGGTATTCGCCGTACTCATTTCTGTAGCCTTCAGAGAGTTTCTCCAGCTGGGCATCGTCGATGAATTTCTTGCGCCAGGCGACTTCTTCGGGGCAGGCGATCTTGGTGCCCTGGCGCTTCTCGACCGTCTGGACGAACTGGGAGGCCTGGATCAGGCCATCAAAGGTGCCGGCATCCAACCAGGCAGTGCCGCGGGCGAGGCGGTGGACCTTCAGATCCCCGCGTTTGAGGTAGGCTTCATTGACGGAGGTGATCTCAAGCTCGCCGCGCGGCGATGGCTTGATCTCGCGGGCGATGTCGACCACGTCCTTGTCGTAGAAATAGAGGCCCGTGACCGCCCAGTTGCTGCGCGGGGTGGCCGGCTTTTCTTCCAGCGACAGGGCGGTGCCATCGGGCGCCATCTCGACGACGCCAAACTCCGACGGATTATTGACCTGGTAGGCCAGCACAGTGGCGCCGGTTTCGAGCTTGCCGAAGCGTTCGAGCTCGCCGCCCAGGCCGGCGCCGTAAAACATGTTGTCGCCAAGGGCGAGGGCGCAGGGATGGCCGCCGATAAAGCCCGCGCCGATGAGGAAGGCGTCGGCCAGCCCCCTGGGTTCGGGCTGCGGGGCGTAAGTGAAGTTCATGCCCCAGTCTTCGCCGGTGCTCAGGAGGCGCTGATAGGAGGGCAGGCAGTCAGGCATTGCAATCACGAGGATCTCGCGGATGCCGGCCAGCATCAGCGTGGTGATCGGATGGTAGATCATCGGCTTGTCGTACACCGGTAGCAACTGTTTGGAGACGCCGCGCGTGATCGGATAGAGGCGCGTGCCTTGCCCACCAGCCAGAATGATACCCTTCATCTTCAATCCGATCCTGCAAATACCTGAAGTTCGCCTGTTTCAGCACGCATCTTTAATTGTCCAGAGGGGCTAGCGCTGGGGCGCCAAGCCGAGGCGTTCGCCGCTATAAACCGAACTGCGAAGCGGCTCCCACCAGCTCTGGTTGTCCAGATACCACTGCACAGTCTTGCGCATGCCGGTATCGAAGGTTTCGCCTGCCTTCCAGCCCAGCTCCGCTTCCAGCTTGGTGGCGTCGATCGCGTAGCGGAAGTCATGCCCCGGCCGATCGGCCACGAACTCTATCAGCTCCCGATATTTCCGGCCCGCGGGGCGCAGCTCGTCGAGCAGGGCGCAGATGGTCTCCACCACTTCCAGGTTGGTGCGCTCATTCTTGCCGCCGATATTGTACGTGGCGCCGGGATTGCCCCTCTGGGCGATGGCCCACAGCGCGCGGACATGGTCTTCCACATACAGCCAGTCGCGAACGTTTGAGCCATCGCCATAGATGGGCAGGGCCTTTCCATCCAACGCGTTAAGAATGATCAGTGGAATGAGTTTTTCCGGGAAATGGTAGGGGCCGTAATTGTTCGAGCAATTGGTAACGATGACCGGCAGATCGTAGGTTCTGTGCCAGGCCTTGGCCAGATGATCCGCAGCAGCCTTGGATGCCGAATAGGGCGAGGAGGGATCATAGGCGGTTGTTTCACTGAAGAGGCCATCGACGCCAAGGGAGCCGTAAACCTCGTCCGTGGACACATGCAGGAATCGGAACCGGGACTTCTGGTTTCCAGTCAGGCGGGCATGATGGGCGCGGGCCGCTTCGAGCAGGTTATAGGTGCCGTTAATGTTGGTCTGGATAAAGGCGCCCGACCCGAAGATGGACCGGTCGACATGTGTTTCAGCGGCCAGATGCAGCACATAATCGGGCTGCTCGCTTTCAAAGATGCTGGCCATCGCTTCCGCGTTGCAGATATCCTCCTGGATCAGCCGGTAACGTGGTGAGGAGGCGACCGGCGCGAGGGAATCCAGGTTGGCGGCATAGGTGAGTTTGTCGATGACCGTGACCGACGCGTCCGTGTCTGCGATCAGATGGCGGACGAGCGCAGAGCCAATGAACCCGGCGCCGCCCGTCACGATAATCTTCACTGGCTCGGCAGGCGCGGACATTCAGGCTCCATCATATTGGAAATAAGCGGGCAAATCTGACAGCAGAGGGTGCGTGGTGTCTTTCCCTGAAAGGATCGGCGGATTTCCCTGAAGCGGCCATTCGATCCCGATTGAAGGATCATCCCAGGCAAGGCCGCGATCATTCGCCGGATCGTAATAGGTGGATACTTTGTACTGCACTTCGCAATTGGCTGTCAGTGTGCAGAAGCCGTGTGCAAAACCTGTGGGAACATACAGCTGATGGCCGTTCTGCTCCGTCAGCTCTGCGGTGACATGGGCGCCAAAAGTAGGCGAGCCCTGACGCAGATCGACGGCAACATCGAAGATGGCGCCGCGCGTGCAGCGGATCAGCTTTGCCTGCGCTGAGGCGCCAATCTGGAAGTGCAATCCGCGCAGCACGAAGGGGGCATCCGACAGAGAGTGATTGTCCTGAACGAAGGCAGCTGTGACGCCATGTTCACGATAGCTGCTCTCACGATAGGTTTCACAGAAATAGCCCCGTGCGTCGTTGAATCGACGGGGTTTTATCAGGATAATTTCCGGAATGGACTGGGGGAAGAACATGGGATTTTGGTTCACGGTTCCGCAGGACTGCCCTCATGCAGCAAGGCTGCTGACAGGTCGCCAAGGTGGTGGGTATTGTCAACCCGAGAGCCGACTTGTTCTCTTCCCCGCGCGCCCGAATTAGCGCAGGAGGGGCTGTGGGAATGGCAGGAATAAGAGAGACTTAACCATATGCAGAAGTTCGCCATTTCCGTGCCCGTGGGCGCGTGGCATCCGTTTTTGCCGCAAGCGCTGGCCAGCCTGAAAAGCCAGGGCGCTGGCGTGGCAGTTGCGCTGCTGGACGCGTCCGGCGATGCGCGGGTCAAAGCGGTGGCAGATGACAATGCCGACTGGCTGGCTTTTCGCCGGCACGGCCCCGACAAGGGGCAGTCGGATGCTATCCTGGAAGGCTGGGCAAACCTTGAGGGGGACTGGCTTGGCTGGCTGAACGCAGATGACATTCTGATGCCCGGCGCGCTGGCGCAGATCCGGGCCGCGCATGCGGCTGATCCTTCGCTGGAGGTGATCTACGGGCATAGCACTATTCTCGATGATAGCGGCGCCATGACGGGATACCACTTCAATGTGGAGCGGCCCGGCGATCGGCTACTGCAGGCCGGGATCATTTCGCAGCCATCCTGCCTGTTTTCCCGCGCTGCCTATGACCGCGCGGGCGGACTGAACCGTGACCTGCACTACACGATGGACTGGGATTTGTGGATCCGTCTGTATAAGGATGGAGCGAAGTTTGGTTTTGTCGATGCGCCGATCTCCATGGTTCTCTGGGCGGCAGGAACGAAAACGGCTTCCCTGAACAAGCGCCGCCGCGCGGAGCTGAAAGCGCTGATTTCGCGCCATGCGCCGGAGGCTGCGCGCAAGGCCGTGTTCCGGGATTTTGCCATCCACGCGATAATTGACATGATCTGGCCCGATAGCCTGCGCCAGAAGGTGATCCGGCGCCTGCGCGGAACGGGGCCATCAGTTTACGGCATCGGCGCGGATGGGCGCATGGCGGAGACAGTCCGGCTGGTGCTAGCCCATTATGCGCCGCAGGGCCGGGCGGGGGTGTCGCTGAAGTTTGATGGGGATGCGACGGGGCTGAATGTGACCGCCTCTCTGCCGGTCAAACAGATATTGGCAGCCGGGCAGGGCATGGATTTGATGCTGGAAACACCCCTTGCGCCGGGCGAAACGCTGGAGCTGTCGCTCTCCCGCGCGGGGGGCGGAGAGCCGGTCTATTTCCGCCGGGCAGGCTGGATCTAGCGCCTGGCGGCAAGCTCGGCATGGAGGGCGGCGTCTGCCGCGTCCATCTGGTGCAGGGCGCCGATTGCCGACCAGGACCGGAAAGCGCGTGTCATCAGTCGCGCAAGCCGGGGATGGGGGAAGGGCGCGCCGGTTGCGCGCACTTCATCGGCATACTGGTCTGCGCCGCCAACAGATAGATTCCGGCCATGGAAGCGAAACCCGGCCAGCGCCGTGGGGATCACGCTGAGGCGGGCATGTTCGGCCAGACGCCGCCAGAGCAGAAAGTCTCCGGCCAGGCGCATCCCCTCGATTTCCGCGCGCTGCGCAGGGGAAAGGCGCTGGAGCAGGCCCGGCGTGAAGAACATGCTTTCCTGCTGAAGATTGCCCAGAAACCCCCCATGGAACCAGCCCTTGCGGATCCAGGCGCGCGGGTATCGGCCATAGGGGCGGATATAGCGCAGCCGCCCGGCTTCGTCCCAGGCGCCGGGGAGGCCGGTGATCCAATCTGCGCCGGTAGCGGAGGCATGGGCCACGACGCTGGCGAAGGCCCAGCTTGTGTAGAGATCATCGCAGGCGAGCCAGGCGAGGAGGTCTCCTGTAGCCAGATCGAAGCCTTTGAAAATGGACGGATAAAGCCCGAGGCCCGGCGCCTCGACCAGGCGGGCGCGGCTGTCCTGCCCGGTCCATTGTCGCGCGATGTCTAGGCTGCCATCGGTGGAGCCGCCATCCACGATGATGTGCTCCCATTCGGCATGGGTCTGTGCCTGCAGGCTCGCGATCAGATCCGGCAGGAAGCGGGCACCATTCAGGAGCGGCGTGACAATGGAAAGTTTCAAGTCCTCTCCTCCTGACAGGGGTGGGCCGGGGCGCGGCTTGCCAGAGCTAACCGCGCGCGGGGTGGAAATCCATCGGAATATCCGGCACATGCAGGGGCTGAGATTTATTGAAGGGCGCACGCAATTGGCACGTTTTCACTGGATGATCTCCGGCGTTGGCCGGTCTGGCACGACGATGGCCTACAGCGCCCTGCTGGGCGCGGCGCGCGCCATCGCGCCTGACACCCTTGGCCGCTACGAGCCTTTTCTCTGGGGGGCGCCTACCTGGGACAAGTTTCCCGAGGAGTTTGGGGATGCCTTTTCCCAGACTGATTCCATCAGTGCCACGGGCCTTTATGCGCACACCCAGTCGCCCCTGTTTTTGGATGGCAGCCATCCGGTGCACGATCAGTTCATCGACGAAATTCTGCCTTCCGGCACGCCGGTTGTTGCCAAGGTGATCCGCGGAGCAGGGCGCCTCAGCGCCTTTCTCGAGCGTGATCCCGATCTGAAGATCGTTCACCTCATCCGGAATCCTCTGGATGTCGTGAACTCCGCGTTGCTTTATTTTTCGTTCTTTGGCGGGGAGTTCCACCCTTCCGATGAGGCGCGTTTCAACACGGAGGCAGCGGTGCGATTCGCCGGCAGCCATCGGCCTACCGCTGACCTCACAGAGGTCGAGCGGACGCTGGACTGGTGGCGTTTCATGAATGAAGCGGCGCTACAGTCCGCCAGCCGGTTTCCAGGCAGGCTGAAGATTGTGCCCTACGAAGAGCTTATGGCCGATCTGCCGCGGGTGATGGGCGAGATCGCCAGTTTTCTGGGCGCATCGACCGAGCTGATAGATCCGGCGAAACTCGAAGACAAGGTCGGGCCCATTACCAACTGGATCAGTCTGCGGGCGGTGGACCGGGACGCGGTCGCGCCGTTCGTCGACAGCTATTTCGGCGATGCCCGCATATTCGGCGCCGCCAGGAATATCGACATCCCTCAGATCAAGGCGCGGCTGCTGGCGAAGTATGAGGCCTGCAAGCCGGGCAAGCCCTATGTGCCGCAACTCGCGCCCAATCTTGCGCCCACGCGCGTGAGAAACATTGCCAATGCCGCGCGGGCAGAAGCGGAAACATCGCGCGCAGCGGGGGAGAAGCAGGCGGCTTTGATCGTCAGCAAGGTTTCGGAGGCAACACGTACGGATCTGATGGAAACACTCGGTCCCCTGTTGGCCAAGCAGTCCGATCAGATCGAGGCAGCGGCGAATTCTGCCCTGCAGAGGGATGTGGGGATCGTGGCGCTGACGGCCGAGCTCTCCGGCAAAGCGAAGGAAATCGAGGAGCTAAAAGCAGGGTTGACCAGGCGGGACCGCAGGATCGCGGACCTTGAAGCAAAGCTGACAGAGAGCCAGGCAGCCGCGAAATCCGCCGACAATGACGTGCAGGCGCTCAAACAGCTCAACAGCCGCTTGCGCGACCGTGTTTCGAGCCTGCAAGAGCAGCATCGAACGGATGAGGGCGCTGTGGAAAAACTGCGAAAGGAGCAAAAGGAGCAATCCGAAAAGCTCCGGAAAACGGAAGCGCGCCTGCGAGAGGTCGCCAGTGAGAAGGAGCGTTGCCGCATACAGCTGACAGAGCTGGCAGCCATCCTGGCGCCCAGGATGCGCAATGTCATGACTCTGGCGCCGGTTCGGTATGTTCTGCGTCAGCGCCAGGCGGTGAAGGCCGGACGGGTTCTGATAGATGAGAATGGGGTTCCCGTGCCGAAATGACCGCGCGGGGCGCTGACCATTTGAGGAAATTTACTTTGGATCGTAAGCGTTCCATTTCGAGATATCGAAACCGTCCCGATAGATCTCGAGCTTTCTCTCCAGAATGATATCCGTCTTTACAAAGATCGCATCCATCTGGATGAGCCGATTATTGTAGTAGCAAATGTCAACCAGATCGAAGAGCTGGAAACCGTGCTTTCTTATGGCCTCTGAACGTTGGTAGAAGTTAACTGGGCTGGTTTCGATACAGATGACGCTGCAGTCTTTCAGCGTGTTTTCCGCGCCCTTTAGGATCTCGAGTTCTGCGCCGTCCACGTCAATCTTCAGGAGGTAGGGCTTTGCCAGATTACGCTCCGCAACAAGCGTATCAACCTTGCGCTTGGGGACGGTGCGGTAACTACCTGCGATGGTTTCATCCTCAGTCATCCGCGCGTGCGTAATATCAACGCCGTCCCGCACGGAGCTCGTTCTCATCAATGCCTCACCGTCCGAATCGGACGCTGCAACCTTGATCAGTTCATAATTGACCTTGTGTTTGTCGTAGGTGGCGCGGATTCTATCCTCGAATTCAACAATCGGCTCAATGAGGATCTGTGGCACGGTTCCATAGGCATGAATGAGTTCGTATGTCGAAGATAGAATGCCGACGTCTATTACTGTTTCAACAGGTACGCCCATCTCCTTGAGGACACGAAAGGAATGCGTTTTCAGCGGATGTCTCTGCACGTCTTTTTTCCCCCTTAGAAAGTTAAAGACCATAATATCCTCTTGGAATTCTACCTTGATACAATTAGCTCGTTCTCGCTATTGATAAGTGCCTTGTAAAGCAATGGAACTGTTACGGGTTCATGTGAACCTGAGGCATGGTGGAAGCCGACCAGAAAGTGTGGAGTTGCCAGGATGCATGTCCTCGTTGCCATTCAGGGCAAGCAGTATCAAGGCAGTCTTCAGCCCCTGATTTCCGCCTTCGGGGAGCGGGTGGTCAATGTGTCACCCATTAGTGTCGATGGCGCCACAAATGCCGATCTTTTGGAAAAATTCCGGCAGCAGCTGAAAGCGATTTCCAGTTCAGCCCTCTTTGTCACGCAGGCGACAAAACCCTGGGCCATGTTCGAGATTTTGCTGTCTGAAGATCCGGGCCGGCGGTGTCTGATTGTTTATGAGCCCGCTGCTGTTGGGATCGCGCGTCGGATGGAGGCAGGCGAAACGGCAGCCGACGCGGCGGAGAACTGGCTTCGGGAAGGGAGAGGCCTGTTGGAATTTGCCAAGGCCAATCAGCAGCGAACGATCCTGATCCGGATTGATGAAGCGCTGGCGGCGCCCCGGGACATGCTGCAGGCCTGCGCGGACAAATTCATGTTTGATCTGGCTGACCTGAGCGGAAAGCCGCTCGGCAACGTATTGCCCCAGCCTGTATACAGATTGCTGGGCGGCGCTCTCGCCAATCAAATGCCTTCTGTTCGAAGCTTGGAGGATAGCCTCAGCGCCATGGCGCTTCCCCTTGCCTCAGCTGCGGAGTGGCGGGTTGGCGAGTTGGATCAAGTGGCTGAAAAATACCGCTTACTGATTAAAGACCAGGAAATCCTCCAGCGCACGAAGGAAGAGGCGGCCGCGATGCGCCAGGCCGCCTTTCTGGCAGAAAGGGCTGCGCAGGATCTGCGCCGACAGATAAAAGCCTCTCATGAAAGCAGGGGCGCCGAAACAGACCCCCTGGACAATCGCGCGGCCCATGTAGCCGAGCTTGAGGCGGAAGTTGCGCAGCTTCGGGATATCTTCTCCGACATTCAGGCTCTCGCAGAAACCAAGACCGCCGAGGCCACCTCCCATCGAATGCGCGCACAGAATGTCCAGGCAGACCTTATTCAGGCCAGGGCCGAGTTACTTGAGGCGCGTTCAGCAACAATATTGGCTCCGCCAGCGGCGTCGGCGGCCCCCCCATCTCCAGCAAGGGGGCTCCGCCCGCGCATTGAAAAGCCGCCGGCTGCAAAATCGCGATTCAAGCCGCGGACCTGGCTCAGGCTTCAACAGGAGGCAAGGCTGGTCGCCGCATCAGGCCTTTTCGATCGCCAATGGTATCTCGAAAAGAACGCGGATGTCAGAACAGCGGGTGCCAACCCGGCGCTTCATTTCGTCCGGTATGGTGGCCAGGAAGGACGGGACGCCGGGCCCGAATTCTCGTCCCGCCGGTATCTGGATGACAATCCGGATGTTGCGCAGGCCGGTATCAATCCGCTTGTCCATTACCTGCGGCTTGGAAAAGCTGAAGGCAGAAAGATTCATCGATCCGAATGACCACATTTCCCACACGCATTTGTATTGTCACGCCTTGTTTCAATGCTGCGGCAACGATCGACCAGACGATATCCAGTGTCCTCAATCAGGCTGGCCCGTTTGAAATCGACTATCATGTCCAGGACGGGGGATCGACAGATGACACCCTTGAGCGTCTTGAGCTCTGGAAGCGGCGCATCGAGGAAGGGCAGTGGCCATTGTTCTGCAAGGCCATTCGCTTCACGTATGAAAGCGTGCCGGACAAGGGTATGTACGACGCAATCGCACGAGGCTTTTCGAAATTCGAGTTCGCGGATTCGGACTGGCTGACCTGGATCAACGCCGACGACATGCTGGCGCCGGGCGCCTGCGCCTTGATGTCACTCATCGATGCGGACCCGCAGAAAGGCGAAATAAGTTGGGTGGCCGGAACGGCGACAATAATCAGTGAGGGGAGTATAGTAGGCCAAGCTGATAGGCGAATGGCGTCAGCTGTAATCAAGCAGGGCCTTTGCGATGGCAAACATTGGGAGTTTGTTCAGCAAGAAGGAACTTTTTTCAGGGCATCGCTCTGGGCGACAATAGATGCTGGACATGATTTTTCTTCGTTTCGTTTGGCGGGAGACTGGAATCTCTGGAGAAAATTTGCCCAAACAGAAGAGCTTTTTCAGGTCGGCTATCCGTTGGGACTCTTCCACGAGCGGGAGGGGCAACTCAGCAAAGCTCAACGGGATGCATATATGGCGGAGATCTCCGGCATTATAGCTGACGAACAGCGAGCTCAATGTCTAGTCGGGCTGATTGGTCGCGAATTAAGCCAGAAGCGCCTATCCGTGGATTTTGCTAGCCGAACTCTGCGGACAACAGAGCGCGATCTGTCCATGCACCTCAAGCATCGGTTGATTGTGAGGTTTGGCGATGTAGAGGCAAAACGTCTTGAGGCAGAGTATAAAAAGGGGGCTCCGAAGGTCCGAGTGGATGTCGCCAGGGTTGCTGGATTTATTGTCGACGATCAAAGTCCCCCTGCAGGTATCACCGGCCCAAAATCTGAATTCATCGCGTATAACGCCGAATGGCAATTCCCAGCCATTACCGAACTCTATGCCTTTTCAAAAGCGCGCGAGCTGCTGCCCCGGGTGAAGGGCGTTTGTTATCTGGCCTTTCCTTGGGCAACCTTGTTTGATCAAATCAATTCAAAGTTTGATCGGGGAAGCGGTCTTGCTGACTCGTTGGCCAAACTTCGCGTGGCAGAGCGCGGCTGCGACTACGTGGTTACTGTATGCCAGCACATACACATGCTTCAGTATGCCGATTATTTGACGCAATCTGGTGTGACCGATGTATTCTGGTCGCATGCCGATATTGGGCAGGATGAGATCGAAACTTCCTCCGGAAAGAAACTTCGCATTCACCCATTTCCACTGTATCCGGTTCAATGCATTGATTTGCCGAGTCCGGACTTTAAAAGGCACCGTCCATATTTGTTCTCATTTGTTGGAGCAAAGAGCAATCAGTGGTATCTTACACAGTCGCGGAACTGGATTCTAAAAAAGCTTTCGGGGCATCCCCGCGGTTTCGTGACGGGCAAGGATGGGTGGCATTACCAGAAGATAGTCTATGATTTGCAGATCCGTCAGTCTGCGACAGACAGCGCCGGCCTGGTGGACGAAGAGGCCAGCAACGCTTTCCGCCAATTGTTGCAGGATAGTGTCTTTTCGCTTTGTCCATCAGGGTCGGGACCAAATTCCATCCGGCTTTGGGAGTCCATTGGCGCTGGCGCTATACCGGTTATCCTCGCCGATACTTATAAAGTGCCGGGGGATGAGGCGCTTTGGAAAAACGCCGCGGTTTTTTGCCGTGAAACGCCTGAGGATATTGCGGCGTTGCCCGGGCGTCTTGAAGCCATCGCTGCCGATCCGGCCCTGCTGGCGAGTATGCGTGCGCATCTGGCGCAGCTCTGGATGCTCTATGGGCCAGAGTGTTTTGTTGCTGATATACAGGACTTTTATCTGGAGGTGGCGAGCCGCGCGCACGCCAAGACGGAGCAAGGGCCACCGCTTCATCAGTTGGCGGAAAATATTGCGTCTTCAGCGTCTCCGTCGGACCATGATTTGGTCAGTTTCCTGAAACTGTGTGTCGGACGTTTGGCGCTGGATTCCAGTTCCTTTGCTGCCGCTGTGAGGCAAGACCGTATCTTGCAAGGCGCGGCTGAGTGCGCGCTGATGCGTTGCTCGGATTCAAAGCTTGCGGCGAAGGCGGCTCAAATGTGGGTGGCCGCCGGATTGGACCTTCCGGAACAGAGCGAGTCTCAAACGCTGCGTGTGGCGCGCTTTCGCCGGCCACAAATTCATCTCTTCGGTCGGCACGGCAACCGTACACCGATGTATTATGCGCCCTATCGGCGTCTCTTTGAGCAGCGCGTGGATTATCAGGATGATATCTGGAAGGCCGATGTTGTCGTGACCGGTTTCGACACGGATTTCAGAGGAGAGGCCGCTGAGCTTGCGCAAAAAGCATCGGTCCGACCGGAGATGAATTTTCTTGTGGTGTCGGAAGAACCCCTCTGGGACACCGTTTGGAGTGGTGTGCTCGATAAGCAGATGGGGCATGCTGGGGCTGGGGAACTGAAAATTGCCTATTCAGTTGTCAATCACGTGAATTCCAATGTCTTTGCGTTTGAAAAGCTACCCTACTTCATAACCACGGAAGACAAATTTTTTGCGCGTTATTCCCGGCTGTTCCAGAGAAATGCAGCGCTGAGCGCTGAGGAGATTCTCTCCCGGTGGCAGAGCGCTTCAATCCGGTCTGCATTCTATGCGGAGCGCCGCCTGGAAGACCGGTTCGACCTTTATCGGCCAGAGCTCGGTGTTCGCGGCCTATGCGCCTGGCGCACACGCCTTGCCGAGGCGGTCTCGCGCGGCCCGGTTGTCCGTGTAGGGCAGGGATGGAATCCCAATGCCGTGCGCCGGCAAAGTCTTGTGGACTGGCATCTCGACAAATTGTCGGCGCTGGATCAGCGGGCGCTCATTGTGTCTGGCGTTGAGAACACCCACCATCCGGACTACATCACGGAGAAGGTGTTCGATGCCTTCGCTGTCCTTGGTGTGCCCCTTTATTATGCGGAGCCCCGCCACAGGCTGCACGAAGTGTGCCCGGAGGGCGGGTTCCTCAACCTATATGGACATTCCGAAGAAAGCGCCGCCGCGATGATTGATGGTTTCGAGCCTGACCTGGAATTCGCCCGCGCCTATCTCGCCACCCAAAAGACGCTCGCCCACCTCTTCAGCGACCCGGAAACCCTAAACCGCGAACGCGGAAGAGTGGTGTCCGAGATCATGAAAGAGATTGCAGGCTAGTCTGCTGAATCAGTATTCCGGATCAACGCTGCAGAGTTGATCCGGATGCGACCATTATTCGCTTTTCCGTCAGGGGAATATGGGCCGTGGAAGCCCAAATGAGCGCTCGTCGCGCTGTCGGGGGCGACAACGGCCCTTTCGAAAGAAAATGTACCATCCGCATTCGCCTGCGCGACGGCCTTGCGGCCCGCCTCGCTAGACCACCAGCCAACCACTTTGCCATCTGCATCCAGGAAGACAGGGCCGACAGCAAACGACAGCGGCACACCATTGTTTCCTGCATCAAGGATTTTCCCCGCGTAGGTCAGTATGAAACTTTCTCCCGGCGATACATCGAGTGCTTCAACGGATATGCCGCCCTGGCCAGACGAAAAGTCCAGGCCCTCAGGTGTAACACGTATGCTTGGCGGGCCACCGCCAATTGATCTCCACCTGTCCGGGAGCGGCGTAAGGTTCAGGGAGCCTCCCTCTACGAACTCGACCGGCGTCCCTTCGACGGTTTTGGTGGCCTTGGGATTCTCCATGAGCACAATAATACGATCGCCTGATATAAATACAGAGGAGGGTGCGGGCCATGGCTCGCGACCGTCGAGTATGCTGCTTTGAGATATTTCGGCATACTTGGCCGAGTATCGGGGGTCGGAGGAGGATTGCTGGAACTTGATCCGGGCACCAACCAGACGAAACGCATCTTCATCGACCCAGCGATCTGTAACTTCGCCATAATCCATGTGCCCATCGCCCGCCCGGTCCACCTTCCAGCCGCCCGCTGTCATCAGCTTGTATCTGAAGGACGAATATCGTCCGATGCGGATCAGATCATAAGTACGATTTGGGTCGAATGTGTCGAGTTGCTCTATGCGTGCTAGAACGCGGTTTGCTATGGCCAGATCGTGAGCTTCACCGCGTGTCAGTACGCTTTGACGAACCAGATCTGCCTGAACCATTGTCATGATCAGCACACCGGTGGCACCAACAATGCAAAACCGCAGAACGCCCGGACGCCAGAACAGGAACAGAAGCACGGCAAACGAGAAGGCGTGAAGATAAGCAAGCGCGCCGTTATATCTGTACTCGAATATTGATCCGGTCGGATCGGAAATGAGGAAGATTGCCTTCGACGAAATGATTGCGCCAATCCACAAGCCGATTGTAATCACGGCCTTCAGCGGAGACCGCCATAAAACTACTGCGGAAAGGGCAATCGCGGCGGTAAGTGCGATCAGAAGGGATATCTTGAGCGGCGCCAGCATGTCCGGCTGAGTGATCCACAGATGCTCGAATGCGGAAACGGACACGTATCTGACCCGTTCGATTGCGTCGGAAATGCTGTCGAAATTCAGTGACTGGGAGGACCCGACCTTGAAGTATTTCAGGCTCAGAAGATAGCCAACTCCCCCGAGAGCGGCCCCGATTACTCTCGCGGTCAGGATAATGCACTGAGCACGGATTTCCACATTGTCCGGATTTCCGCGCGTAAGCAAGAATGACGCAATTGGGGCAGTAAACGTCAGTATTCCGAATAAGGATATGGAAGCCTGATAGCTGGCAAGCGTCAACAAGACGAGAAGTGCACCCGCCGCTATCCGCCAGATACTCCATCTGTCCATGACAAAAACAGCAAGTACCGCAAACAGGTGTGCGACGAAGAAGAGCGGTGCCATGAACGAGTAGTAAAAATACGCCAAGTTCATCGGGAAAACGAGAACAATGGCGAACACAATAAAACTGTCGAGCCGGGTACGGCCCAGACGCCATATGTGCGATGCAATTAACGCCGCCAGCGCGCCGAGCGCGATTGAGAAGGCCGGCATAACAACGGGAACGTCAGCATCATAGTGAAGGTGGCCAAAGAACGTACCTAGCCACCGGCCATTTCCAATCTGCTCGTTCTCATGGAGCCAGGGCAACCTCAGCGCGTGGTTGCCCAGGGGGTGTTGCGCGATAAAAATGAAGTACGCAAAAACAGCAATCCCAATCGCCCATAGAAGGGGCGACTTGCGTTCATCGCTGAATATCTGGGCAATCTGTTCCCGGACGGACATCATCAGGGGCGGGTCCTTACATCGACAAAGTAACGAGGGCGATCTTTGATCTCGATATATATCTTACCAATGTACTCTCCGATCAGACCGATGGACAAAAGCTGTATTCCTCCCAAGAATGCGACCATGACCATGATCGAGGTCCAGCCGGCAATCGTGGCACCAGAAATGCTAGCAAAAATTGCGACTATTGCTGCAATAAAGGATAAAAACGACACACTGGCGCCGGCAAGAAATATCATGCGCAATGGGCGGGCAGAAAACGACGTGATGCCCTCCCAAGCCAGAGAAAGCATTTTGCGTAGGGGATATTTTGATTCCCCGGCGAACCGTTCCGAGCGGTCATATTCTACGGTTGCGGTTTTGAATCCTATGAGCGGCACTAGCCCGCGAAGGAAAAGGTGCACCTCGCGATAAGAACCCAGCGCCCTGACGGTTCTGGCGCTCATAAGGCGGAAATCGGCATGGTTGAACACCACTTCGACGCCCATCACGGAGAGGATTCTGTAATACGCCTCTGCGGTGAACCGTTTGAACCGCGTATCCGATGATCGATCAGCGCGCACGCCATACACAATGTCGACTTTATTATCGATATGTTCGCGCACCATCTTTTCGATGACCGAAATATCATCCTGCAGATCTGCGTCTATGGATACAAACACATCCGCGCTCGCCTCCATCAATCCCGCGAAAACTGCGTTCTGATGACCACGGTTTCGAGACAGTTTAAGACCTTCTGCGCGTTCAAAGCGCGACGCCACTCCTTCGATCAGCGCCCAGGTTTCATCCTTCGATCCATCGTCCACGAATAGAATAAAACTGTTGGCGTGAACCAGGTTGGCGGAAACAAGGCTTTCCAAGGCGCTAGTCAAGCGGGCGGCGGACTCGGCGAGGACTTCCTTTTCGTTGTAACATGGCACCACAACGCAAAGAGTTGGCGCCAAAAATTCGTTTGGCGTGTTCACGGATCAGAACCCCCATCTGATGGAAAAACAAAATACTTCATGCCGGCAAAATTTATGACGGCGTAGGTTGCGACACCCGCCAGTTGTGCAATTGCCGGGTTAATCTTGATGAGCTCGATTAGCGCAATCACGGTGACCAGGTTTGCTCCGTAAGCTGCCAATGCCAGAATCAGGAAGGGCGCTATGTCTTTATGAGCTGATCCCGACCTGCGCTCGAAGGTCCAGAACCTGTTCAAGGCGAAGCTCAATCCCAGGCCCGCAGCATATCCGACCATATTGGCGAACACATACTGCACGCCGGCGGCCATAGCCAAGTAGATGATTGCGAGCCCAAAGCAGGTGTTCGCTATGCCGGAGGCGGCAAATCTCATCAATTGAGTGGCAAGCTTGCTGCTCACGTTCGGGCCGACAGGCTGTACTGGCCGCCGAGGGGAAGCCATTTCATAGCTTGTTCAAGCGGCCGCATGACTGCAAGAGCCGATGGAAAGAATATGCGGTAATCGGTTTGGGGTGGTTCAAAGCCGGCTCGGCGAAGCCGTTCAGCCATTGTGGAGGATTTGATCAGGATAGCATTTTCATCGAAAGGGCAGGTGTTCACCGCACGGACAGTCAACGGGTTGAAGGGGTTATGCTCGAACAGCATAAATAGTCCCCCAGGCCTTAAAACACGACGGATCTCGGTCAGCCATTGGTGATGTTCGTCAGGGGCGATATGATGGAATACACAGGCCGTAAACGCCAGATCTATCGAGTTGTCGTCCAGCGGTAGTTTATCATCTGAGATATGAACCAGTTTGGACAGGCCGGGGTATTTCGCCCCTAGGAATGACAGGCTCTTTTGGGAGACATCTGCCGAAATTTGCTCCGCTTCCGGAAAAAACTCGGCAAAAAGCGGAGTTGAGGCCCCAATACCTGATCCGAAATCCAGAATCTGCTTCGGTTGAAGGCCCACCCGCTTACAACGTTCGTGTGTGTCGGCGATTTTGTATCTGGCAAAATACTCCGGTCCTTCGCCAGTGACCGCAATATTCTCGCGCATCATGCGTTCATAGTGCTCGGCATACTGGTCAAATTCTGCCTGATCCACGACTAATCTCCAACGACTTCAAAATTGGCGAAAAACGTACTGACAACTCTACTGGCTGCAACCCTAGAGTTCACACTTGGCGAGAAAGCTCGTTGGATATCACCGAAAACCATCAGCTTTTCTGTGCCATGCGATGGGTGTCCAGTGTATGCGGCCTATCATGCATGAAACTGCAGCGCCGCTTCCAAATCTCCATCGAAGACAACTTCGCCTTTCTTCATCACGATTCCCCGGTTGCAGAGTTGGCGCATGAGGCTGACCTGGTGGGTGGCCATGACGAAAATGCCTGTCTGGTTGATCAGGTCTTTCATCCGTTGGGAGGCCTTGTCGCGGAAGGTGGCGTCGCCGGCGGAGAGCCATTCGTCCAGGATCAGGATGTCTGGATCGAAGGCTGTGGCAATGGAGAAGGCGAGGCGGACGCGCATGCCGCTCGAATAGGTTTTCATCGGGAGGTGAAGGTATTCGCCCAGTTCCGAGAAGGCGCAGATCTCGTCAAATTTTTCCCGGATTTCTTCCTCGGACACGCCCATATAGCGGGCGCGGATCATGATGTTCTCATAGCCTGAAGCGCGGGTATCAAGCCCAAGCTGAATGGAGAGCAGGCCGGCGAGCCGTCCCTCGATCCGCAGCCGTCCGGCAGTTGGCGGAAGAATGCCGGATAGCACTTTGAGCAGCGTTGTTTTCCCGGCGCCGTTGTGGCCGATCAGGCCCACGCGGTCGCCGTCTTTCAGGTCCAGATTTACGTTCCGGAGCGCGTTGATGGAGACCTTGCGGCGGTTTGACATGTCGATGATGCCGCCGGTCGCGAAGGAGCGCGCGGTGGAAACAAGGGTATTCTGGCTCACATCTCTGATCAGAAAGTCGACGCCAATATTTTCCAGATGAAGTCTCGCCATTGTATCAGCACCAATAGGCCAGGCGGTGGCGGAACTTGGTGAAAAGTCCGAACGCCAGAAGTGGCAGTAGCATCGAGAACACGCCAACTACGATGAAGCTTGTTCCGGTATCTGTCGTACCGATCAGCGGACCGCGCACCACATTCAGAAAATGGTAGAGCGGGTTGAGGTGAGCGACGAACGCGTAATGCGTGAGCCGGGATGCGTCCCAGAACACAGGCGTCATGAAGAAGGCGAATGTCATGAAGGCATTCACGAACTGCCCGAAATCACGGAAGCGCGCGCCCAGAATTCCAAACAGCATGGCGGTCCAGAAGCCAGCCCATGCAATGAGTGCCACGCCGGCAAGCGCCGCAAATACTTCCCACAATGCAAGTGAATGACTGCCGATGAACAGGATCAATATGACGACCAGCGCCCTGTAGAAAAATGTCGTCATCAACCGCCCTGTGAGGGTCAACGGAAACACGCTCATCGGGATTTTGATCTGTGTAAACACAGTCGATGTGCCGGAGAATGTCGTCACCGACTCGGTAATAAAACCGTTGATCAGCCCCCAGACCATCATGCCAATCGCCACATAAGGCAGGTAGGATCTGAAATCGATCTGAAAGACCTGAGCATAGATGACACTGAGGCCGAGCACGGTAACAGCCGCCGTCGCGGTCAACCAGAAAGCGCCCAGCAGGGTGCCTTTGTACCGAGATTTAAATTCTGTGCTGACCATCGTCCGCACCAGCCGGTGCCGGGAAAGCGCTTCGCGCAGATCATTCCACGCATAGCGCGTATGGCCCTTGTGGGCGTCATATTCGAAGACGTCTTCCGTACGCGCAATAGGCGCCCCTGCGGAAACGCTGTGACCTGTACCGTCCATAAACTGCCTAGACCTGTTGTTTGGAATTTCAGGTTGAGAGGTTGTCGCCGGTATCTGTCCTCTCTTTCAAGGGGCTTCTTCGCGCGAAACCATAGCCTTGTCCACCACCTGAGCCATTGGCTCGCTCTGCGGCGAGATAAGGTGCTCGGGAGGGGGCGGCAGAATAGACATTCTACTGAGTCATTCTGTCTCAGCTCACTGTCATGCGATCGGTGACGCGGCGCCAGTTTGTGCCATCGCTGAAGGCCAGGACGCTGCCGCCGGCCTCATCGGGCACGAAAATGATTGTTCCGGCGCCGGCTGAGGCCGCGCTAGGCAGGCCGGCCTTGGGGAAGCTTCCAACGCGTACGGGTCCGTCAACGTGCAGCCTGGTGGTGGGGGAACTTGTGCCAATCCCGAAATTGGAGATGTTCAGGATGTAAGCAGAGCCGGTAACGCCCGGATTCAGAATGAACTTGTCTATCAGCGCGGAGTGATCGCGGATCTTGAAGTTTGCCGGAGAGCCGGTGACGCGCCAGTTCTGGCCATCTGTGGAATTCAGGATATCGAATCCGCCCCCTGCGCCGGATTGGACCGTATCGATTGTAAGGCGCGCATCGAAATCCTGTTGAACATGCAGGCGCGACGCCGGAGCAGGGGTGCCAAGCCCGGCAAAGCCCGTCACCGCATTGAATGCCATTGCAGATGTAAAGCTGCTTCCATCGGCAGACACCTTCAGCTCGAGCTGGTCTGATCCGGTCAGCCCCAGTTCGGCCTTGGAGGTATAGCCTGTTTGAAATAGCAGGCTGGCTGTGTCGGCCTCTGTTGCCTTGTTCAGTTTGAGCTGGTGGCCGGTGCCGGCATGGTCGAACAGAGCAGCCGGGCTGGAGATTGTCAGCCTGTTGGTGTCGTCGGCCGTTGCATTGATGCCTATTCTGGGCGCCGGGTTGAGGCCGCTTGTCACCACGTCCTCCCATCCGGCTTCCTTGCGAATCAGGAGGGCGCTTTCCTCGGCGACATAGATCAGCCAACCGGTCTGGGGGGCGGCGAACATCCATGCGCCATCCAGAAAGCAGGCGATTGTGCCAGCTTTACCTGCCCAGGCGCCAGATGCTGCCTCTGCCGGGATGTACCGGCTTCCCTCGGCGGCGTGGGCGGGAGGATCGTTCAGGTCCCGACGCTCGACCCTGACCTGGACAATGGCGTCCAGACGGCGCAGCGCTTCGTTCAGGGTGACGTGTTTCTGGGCCTGATTGGATTGCAGATATGGCAATCCCAGATTTGCAGAGTGGTTCATATGGTTGTCCTTCACTGAAGAGGCCAACAGTGTGGCGGGCGTTGGGGCCCGGTCGGATAGGGAAGCCCCAAAGACGAGCGGCGCGGGCCGCCTGCAGCTTGGTGTGAGGTAATCAAAGGTTTGGGCGGTTGCATCCGGTGGGTATATCCGGTGAACCGGTCTGCCACTGTATCGCCCCAATCTTTGTGGTTGATCTTGCGGCCCACACGGCTATGCCCGGTGTTCATTCAGAAGTCTGAAAGGTGAAGATTTGTCCTCCCAGAAAACTGCTCTCATCACCGGCGTCACCGGACAGGACGGCGCCTATCTCGCACGTTTGCTGTTGGATAAGGGCTATGTTGTCCACGGTGTGAAGCGCCGGTCATCTTCTTTCAACACCGAGCGGCTGGACGACCTTTACCGCGACCCGCACGAGCATGAGACGCGCTTCTTCCTGCATTATGGGGACCTGACGGACTCGACCAACCTGATCCGCCTGGTTCAGGAGACCCAGCCTGACGAGATCTACAATCTTGCGGCCCAGTCCCATGTTCAGGTGAGTTTTGAAACGCCCGAATATACCGGCAATGCAGACGCTCTGGGCACGCTGCGTCTGCTCGAGGCAATCCGCATTCTGGGGCTCGAAAAAACGGTCCGCTTCTATCAGGCCTCAACATCCGAGCTTTACGGCAAGGTTCAGGAAGTGCCCCAGCGCGAGACCACGCCCTTCTATCCGCGTAGCCCCTATGCGGCTGCCAAACTCTATGCCTACTGGATCACGGTGAACTACCGGGAGGCCTATGGCATTCACGCCTCCAATGGCATCCTGTTCAACCATGAAGGCCCCACACGCGGTGAAACATTCGTGACCCGCAAGATCACCCGCGCGGTCGCGGGGATGGAGCGCGGGCTTCAGAAAGCGCTTTATCTGGGCAACCTGGACGCCAAGCGCGATTGGGGCCATGCGCGCGATTATGTCGAGGGCATGTGGCGTATCGTGCAGCACGACACACCGGACGACTGGGTGCTGGCGACGGGCGAGACCCATTCGGTTCGCGAATTTGTCGAACTCGCCTTTGCCGAAGTTGGCCGCACCATCGTGTGGAAAGGCGAAGGCGTTGATGAAACGGGGATCGACAAGAAGTCCGGTGAAGTGCTTGTCCGGATTGATCCCAAATATTTCCGCCCGACCGAGGTGGACCTCCTGATCGGCGATCCCACCAAGGCGCATGAGAAGCTGGGATGGAAACACCAGACGAGCTTCCCCGACCTCGTGAAGGAAATGATCCAGGCAGACCTTGCCCTGATCGAGCGCGAACACTGGCGCAACAACCGGTCAGATTAAGAGGTCCGTCATGCCGGCAGATGCACCCGTCTACAGCCTTGAAGGCAAGCGAGTCTTTGTGGCCGGCCATCGCGGAATGGTTGGCGCCGCCACCGTGCGCCGCCTTGCGCGCGAAGGGTGCACGGTGCTCACCGCGCCCCGCTCGGAGTTGGACCTGATTGATCAGGCCAGTGTGCGGGCTTGGATGGCGAAACACCGGCCGGACGCCGTCGTGATCGCGGCCGCAAAGGTTGGCGGCATTCTGGCGAATGATACGTATCCGGCAGATTTTCTCTACGACAATCTGATGATCGAGGCCAATCTGATCGAAGCGTCCTTCCGGAACGGCGTCGAGAAGCTGCTTTTCCTCGGATCGTCCTGCATCTATCCGAAATTTGCCGAGCAGCCGATTGCCGAGGAGTCTCTGCTCACCGGGCCGCTGGAGCCCACCAATGAGTGGTATGCCATCGCCAAGATTGCCGGCATCAAGCTCTGCCAGGCGTATCGCCGCCAGCACGGCGTAGACTACATTTCAGCCATGCCGACCAATCTTTATGGGCCGGGCGACAACTACAATCTTCAGTCCTCGCACGTCATTCCCGCGCTGATCCGCAAGGCACACGAAGCCAAGCTGGCGGGAGCTCCGTCGATGACGATCTGGGGAACCGGCACGCCGATGCGGGAATTTCTGCATGCAGATGACTGCGCCGACGCGCTTGTCCATCTGATGAAGCATTATTCCGGCGACGCGCACGTCAATGTCGGCTCGGGCGAGGATATGACCATCGAGGCGCTGGCAAGACTGGTGATGGAGGTCGTGGGCTTCCAGGGAGCGCTGGAAAAAGACCTTTCCAAGCCGGACGGAACGCCTCGCAAGCTCATGCGGGCAGACCGTCTGAGAGCAATGGGATGGGCGCCGCAGATCGGCATGCGGGAAGGGCTGGAAAACGCCTATCACTGGTTTCTGGAACACCAGAACGAAGCCAAGCTTTAAGGCTTGGTCCGCCCGGGATGTCCGGCGGCTTCAAGCTCGAAGGCCGCTCCGGAAGGGGCGGGTTTCTGCTGCGCGGGGCGCACATGGGCCTTGCGCGAACTTAGCCGCCAGGGATTCCACGCCATGCGGCGCAGCAATGGCCATAGGCCGAGGCGCCGCTCGTCCTGCTTCCATTTTCCAGGGCGCGAGGCTTTCCAGCTGCCCGACAGGCCATCACGAATCCCGCGCACCATAGGCACGAAGCGCGGCGTGAACGCGTTCCGTGCAAGGACATACAGTGTAAGCGCTACATGCCCGGGCAGGCTTAGCAACATGAGCGGAAATGGCATGTTCTTGAAATAGGTCCACAGCCGGTTGCGCGTGCCGTGATAGGTCGAGAACGCGCTCTGCCGGCCCGTGATGCCGCTGCCTGCGTGATGAACAATGGCGTCATGCACAAACAGGCAATCATGCCCGGCAAGCTGAAGACGGAAGCCAAGATCAACATCTTCACAGTAGCAGAAGAAGCGTTCGTCAAATCCACCCATCTGGCGGAACAGCGCCGTATCATACATCGCGGAAGCGCCGCACGCGCTGAAACACCACCCGGTTTCGGGCAGTTCCCTGACTGGTCGGCCAAAACCGCCGCGCCAGGGAATGCCGAAGAAAAGGTAAGCGTCGCCGGCGCCGTCCATCAGCGTGCTGTCATTGAGGTCCAACTGGGCAGACGCAAAGGTCTTGCAGTCAGGGTTCTCCCGCGCTGCCGCCATCAGCTTTTCCAGCCAGTCTGGTGCGGCCACTGTGTCCGGATTGAGCAACACGAGCCATTTCCCGCGCGCGCTTTCTGCGGCCCGGTTGTTGCCCGCCGCAAAGCCGAGATTTTCGGGGCTGCGGATCAGCCGGCCAGACGGCACACCTGACAAGTCCAACGTATCTGGCGAGCCGTCCGCAGACGCATTATCCAGAACAATCAGTTCGAAATTCTGAAAAGTCTGCCGCCCAAGGGAGTTGACCGCCTCCTGAAGGAACGCGCCGCCGTTATAATTGATGATGATGACGGTGATTTCGGGCGAATTCATGCGCGGCCTGCAGGGATCAACCGTTTACGGCCGTGTGAACGGTTTTCAGCGTGGAAAGCAATGCCTCGGCGCCGGAAAGCGGCAGGCAGCTCGGCCCATCGCAGAGTGCCTTGTCGGGATCGGTATGGAACTCGAGGAACACGCCGTCGGCCCCGGCGGCAACGGCGGATTTCGCGATGATCGCAACGCCGTCGCGGCGGCCGCCCGTGGAGGCGCCGCTTGTTCTGGGGTCGGCGCCGGGCAGCTGGACCGCATGGGTCGCGTCGATTGTAACCGGGCAACCCAGCTTCTTCATTTCCGGGATGGCGAGCATGTCGACGATCAGATTGTTGTAGCCAAAGCTCACGCCCCGCTCGCAGAGGATGACCCCGGTATCCGGCGCGACTTCGGCAATTTTTGTCAGGATATTCTTGGCGTCCCAGGGGGCCATGAATTGCGCTTTTTTGGCCTGAATCAGCGCGTTTTCCCGTGCAGCCGCCTTGGCGGTTGCAACTACCAGGTCGGTCTGGCGCACCAGAAAGGCCGGCAGCTGCAGAATGTCGGCGACTGCGGCAACGGCGTCAGCCTGGCCTGGTTCGTGCAGGTCGGTCACGACCGGCACGCCGAGTTTCGCTTTCACGGCGGTGAGGATTTTCAAGCCGTCTTCGAGGCCGGGACCGCGATAGGATTTGATGGAAGATCGGTTGGCTTTATCGAAACTGGCCTTGAATACGTAGGGCAGGCCGAGACGGGCGCAGATCGCTTTGAGTTCGGTGCCGATTTCGAGCGCAAGTCCCTCGTCTTCCAGAACATTGAGCCCCGCCATGACTGCCAGCGGGCCCTTGCCGCCAATCGTCCAGCCTGTGGGTTTGTGGGTCAATGCCGACATGTCTGGTTGCTCCGAATACTTTTCCAAGTGGGCTAGTTAGCGGAAATTGGCGGGGAGGCGAACCTCAATTCTCACCCAATTTCCCGATCCGGAATACAAAGAAGCCGCCCTGTCGAAGGGCGGCTCCCGTGAGCCCCGTGGGGCCCGTCAGATCGGAGCGCGTTTCAGCGCCCTACCTGCATCTCTAGGCGCTGACTGGAGGCTGCTCCAGCCAGACACCATAGGATACAGACCCAACGGCCTCACCTGGTTTCTCACTCGACATTGGATCACCTCCTTTCAGGCGTGCTGCAGGCACGTACTTTGGCGCTGGACTATCCGGCGCAATTGCAAGCTAAGCATGATTTGCGACAAAGTTAAGTTAACATCGTGGTGAAGCGCGGAATATTCCGCACGCGGCCAAAAAACGAACACCCAGCCCCGGAGAGAATCCCGGGCCGGGTGTGCTGCCTCGCTTCAGGGGTATGAGAGGCGGACCTGTTTCAGTTAGCGAGCGCGCCGACCACGAGGCCGATAATTGCGCCCGTTGCGACAGATGCGAGAATGGCGTCGCCATTGTCCCTGTCGTGAACCCAATGATAGCCGCTGGGCGGCGCGTACAGGCCGTACGTGTTGTAATCGTTGATATATACCGTCCGCGGCGCATATCCATAATATCCGCCGACGGCATAGCGTGGAGTGTATCCCCGGTAATAGTGGGGGCCGTAGCTGTATCCATACGTGACCGTTACAGAACTGCGCGGCGGGGCGTAGTAGGCGCGGGGCGGCGAATAATGGTAGCTCGGCTTGTAATGATGGCGATGGTCGTAGGAATGATCCCGGCGATGGTGACGTTTGTGGCCGTGGTCATATCCTCTGTCGTAACCACGTTCATATCCCCGGCCTTTGCCGCGATGGTCGCGGTCTGCATAAGCCATCGGCGCGACCATCATGCTTGCAGCGGTGGTTGCCGCGATGATGCGGGTAAGAGTTTTGCTCAGGCGCATGACGCTTGCTCCATCTGGCGTAGGCCGTTCAGGACTTGTCCTGTCGGGCAGGAAGCTGGGATTTCCAGCATTGCCGGTTGATTTGTGCCGGTGATTGCCTGAACTCGGCCTGAACACGCGCTTCAGGAATCGGCAAATGGCGGAATTCGGCGATCTCAGGGTTTCAGATGTGATCACGGTGCCCGCATGGGAGCTGCAGGAAGCCTTTGTGCGTGCCTCCGGCCCCGGCGGCCAGAATGTGAACAAGGTGTCGAGCGCGGTGCAGCTGACATGGCATGTCGAGGCGTCATCGCTGCCGGCTGCGATCAAAGCGCGGTTTCAGAAGCTTTATGCCAGCCGGATAACGGCAGATGGTCGCCTCATCCTGGAGGCCAGCGAGCATCGCAGCCAGGTCCAGAACCGTACCGCAGCGCGCGCCCGGCTCAGCGAGATGATCCTCAAGGCGTCCATTCCGCCCAAACGGCGCGTCGCCACAAAGCCGACCAAGGGCAGTATCCGCCGCCGGATCGATGCAAAGAAGCGCCGGGGCGAGATCAAATCCCTACGCGGAAACGTTCCCGGTGAAGAGTAGGCTGCAGTAGCGCGGCCTTAGACGTAGCCTTCGGCGAACAGATCTTTCATGTCGACCAGGCCGAGGGGCTTGCCGTTTTCATTGACCACAAAGGCGTTGGAGATGCGGTTCTCGCTGAAGCTCTTGATCACCGTCATCATCCGTACATCGGGCTGAAGCGTACGCGGATTGGCGGTCATCACTTCTTGTGTACCCGCGCCTGTGCGTCCGGCCAGCATGGCGCGACGAAGATCGCCATCGGTTACCATACCGATCAGCCTGCCGTCGGTATCCACCACGCCGACGCAGCCCTTGCGCCCTTCGGAAATGGCAATGATCAGTTGCTCGAAGCTGGCGCTGGTATCCACCAGCGGCAGGGCGTCTTTATGCTCGCTGATATAGTCGCCCGCTGTCTGAAGTGTCCGGCCAAGTTTGCCACCTGGGTGGCGGGAGCCGAAATCCTCGCGCGAGAAGCCGCGCCGGGCCATCAGGACGATGGTCAGCGCGTCGCCAAGCGCCAGTGCCATTGTGGTGGAGGAGGTGGGCGCCAGGCCATTGGGGCAGGCCTCCGGCACGCTCGGCATTTCCAGCAGCACATCGCTGAAGCGGCCAAGGGAGGATTCTGCCGCGCGCGTCATGCCGATCAGAGGGATATTGTTGCCCTTGCAATAGCGCAGCAGGTCGATCAGCTCGCGGCTCTCTCCGGAGTAGGAGATCGCGATAACGACAGAGCCGGGCACGATCATGCCAAGATCGCCATGGCTGGCTTCAGTCGGATGCAGGAAAAAGGACGGCGTACCCGTCGAGGCGAGGCTCGCAGCGATTTTTTGGCCAATGTGGCCGGATTTGCCGACGCCGGCGACGATCACATGGCGATCTGTCGCCAGGATCAGGTTCGCAGCGTCTACAAGGCTTTGGCCGAGCGACGCTTCGAGTTGTTCCAGCGCGTTGCGCTCGGTCCGAATGACGTTGCGGGCGATGTCGAGATCGGATTCTGGGGTCAAGGCTTGGGGTCTCCGGCGCGCCTGTCAGATGTTCCGCCTTGTCGTGTAACTGGCGCCGCCCTTCAAGACCCCGGCGCACAATCCGGCGCAGTTGCGCCTGGCCACTTCACTTCTTTTGCCCAGCCGCTACTACGGATTCCTGAACAGGAAAGAATTGAGACATGCATCTTGAGAAGCGGGTTCTGATCACCGGCGGCGCTGGCTTTATCGGGTCTTTCCTGTGCGAACGGCTGTTGGAAGTGGGGGCAACCGTCCTGTGCGTCGACAACTTCTTCACCGGCACCCGGATGAATGTGGCCCATCTGATCGGCCATCCCCGATTTGAGCTGATGCGCCATGATGTGTGCCTGCCGCTTTATGTCGAGGTGGACGAAATCTACAACATGGCCTGCCCGGCGAGCCCGGTGCACTATCAGTTTGACCCCGTCCAGACGACCAAGACCAGCGTTCATGGCGCCATCAACATGCTTGGCCTTGCCAAGCGGGTGAAGGCCAAGATCCTGCAGGCCTCCACATCCGAAGTGTACGGCGATCCGGTCGTCCATCCCCAGCCGGAAGAGTATTGGGGCAATGTGAACCCGATTGGCCCGCGTTCCTGCTATGACGAGGGCAAGCGCTGCGCCGAGACGCTGTTTTTCGACTATCACCGCCAGCACGCCCTGCGGATCAAGGTTGCGCGTATTTTCAACACCTACGGCCCGCGGATGCACCCGAATGACGGGCGCGTCGTGTCTAACTTCATCGTCCAGGCGCTGAAGGGGGAAGACATCACCCTCTATGGCGACGGGCTGCAGACGCGCAGCTTCTGCTATGTCGACGATCTGGTGCGCGGCCTGATCAGCCTGATGGAGACGGGCGACGAGGTGACCGGCCCGATCAATATCGGCAATCCGGGCGAATTCACCATCCGCCAGCTGGCCGAGAGCGTGATCGCCCTGACGGGGTCGAAGTCGAAGCTGGTATTCCGGCCGCTGCCGCAGGATGATCCCAAGCAGCGCCAGCCGGACATCACCAAGGCGCGTGCAGTGCTGGGCTGGGAGCCGTCGATCAAGCTGGACGATGGCCTGAAGAAGACCATCGCCTATTTTGATACGCTGCTGGCAGGGCAGGCGCCGAAGGTCTGAATCAACCTTCGAGGTCGGCGCGGATCGCTTCTTCAATCTTCGGGAAGTTTGCGCCTTCAACGGCCTGGTCGCCAATGAAGTAGCCCGGTGTGCCGCCAACGTTTAGCTTGCGCCCAAGAGCCTGCATCTCTGCGAGCTGTTGTTTCACGGCGTCAGACTTCATGTCGGATCGCAGGCGCTGCACGTCGAGGCCGAGCTTGAGTGCCAGCTCGTCGATCTTCTCCTCGGTCAGCTCATCATTCGACTTCAGGTTCATGAAGGCCATGTGCAGCTCAAGATACTTGCCCTGGCGCCCGGCAGAGAGGGCGGCGAGGGCGGCAGTTTCGCTGATGCCGCCAAAGATCGGGTATTCCTTGAATACGACGCGGACCTGACCGTCATAAGTTTCCGGCAGTTTGGTCGTCCAGGCAGCGGAGCGTTTGCAGTAACCGCAGCGATAATCGAAGAACTCCACCACTGTGATCGGGGCATCTGCCGGGCCGATCGAGTAGTCGCCGGCATGGTTGTAGAGGGCGTCCTTGCTGTCGGCGATCGCGGCTTTCGTGGCATCGGCCTGCGCCTGGCGCTCTTTTTCGGTCAGCGCGACCAGTGCCCGCTCGATGATTTCGGGATTGGCCAGGATGTATTCCTCAACGATCTTCTCGATTTCCGCCTTGTCGGGCTTGCTGCCCCCCTGAGCGCAGGCCGGCAGGAGCACGAGGCCGGAAACAGCAAGCGCCAGAAGCGGGGAAAGGCGGAGAGATCGGTTCATTGGCAAATATCCTCAGATTGAGCAGCCGGACTATAGGCAGCCGGCCGCTTGCGTCCACCCGTGCTCACAGAGGGTTTATCGAGGCGCGCAGGGCGCGTTAGCGGTTCGAGAAGTCCCCGAAGGGCATGTCCCGGCCGGAGACCTCCAGCGACAGGCGCTGGCCGCGGCCACTGCGCTGATAATATTCACGGTTTTCCGGGTTGTTGGGGTCGGTGATCAGCAAGATGTCGTCGGCGCGGCGAAAATTCGGCGTGCCCCGGTCCAGCTGGTCCACAGCACGGCGGGCAAAGCTGTTGGCGCGTACGATATCCCCGACCCAATAGGCCGACTCAGCGGTTGCCAGCTGGGCTTCGGCGCGGCGGCCCTGTTTCTCCAGCGTGATGGCGAGCTGGGCCCAGGCGAAGGCGTTGTCCGGCTCGGCAACGAGCGCGTCGCGCAGGGCGGATTCGGCGCTGGCCACATCGCCTTCCTCATCCCGCGCGTTCAGCGAGCGGGCATAGCTGATCAGCAGTAGAGGCTGGCCGGGTTTCAGTTCCAGGGCGCGCTTGTGGGGCGCCACCGATTCAGCGACACGGCCGCTTTCGAACAGGATCTGGCCTTTCAGCTCGTGGAAGTACGGGTTCTCCGGCTCCTCTGCGATGAGGGATTCGATGTCCTTCATGGCCGACTGGATGTCGGCGGCACGGTAGGCCGAGATAGCGCGGGCGTAGCGGGCTGGCTCGCTGGTGTCGCTGGCGGGATAATCGCGGCGCACTTTCAGCGGAGAGTCCAGAAATCCAACGAGTTTTGCCCGAAGCATCTGGTATTGTTTCACTTCCCGTTCGGTCGGCTCTACATTCATAAGGCCAGTGCTTTCGGCCAGCGCGCGGGTGGCGCGAATACGGTCTGCGGCGAGTGGGTGAGCGCGGAAATAAGGGTAGCGGCGGGCTTCCGACATGACTTCCTGATACCGGAAGTTTTCGAAGAACTGGACGATCCCGGCGGGCGATTGGCCAAGAGCTGCTAGGTATTTCACGGCATGGGCGTCGGCGGAGGCTTCTTCGGCGCGGGTGTGGGTAAAGAAGTTGAGGGCCGCAAATTGCTGCGAGCTGCCAATGAGGGCGGCGCCGGCGCCGCCTTCGCCTGCCGCGATGGCGAGCAGGCCGAGACCGATGGAGAGCAGGGCCGGGCGCATGGCGACGCCTGCCGCACGGGAGCGTGAAACAGTGTGACCGCAGGCGATGTGGCAGGTCTCGTGCGCGATCACGCCCTTGATTTGATTGGCATTTTCGGCTTCAATCATCAGGCCGGTGTGGATGTGGATCCGCTGTCCATTGGCGACGAAGGCGTTCAGGGACGGGTCGTTGATGATGTAGATGCCGACATCTTCCGGGACGAGGCCGGCGACGTCGAGGATAGGATCGGTCCACTCGCGGATGGTTTCCTCGATTTCCGCGTCGCGGATCAGGCTCTGGGCCGACGCGCTGAAGGCCAGAACTGCAGTGGTTGCTGCAGCAGCGGCGATCCGGATCAGTCTATGCGCCAAGCTGCGCCTCCTGTGGTTCTGGAGTATCGCTCATAGCCTATGCCTTTGGCATGCGTATGGCGAGGTGCCGGATGCGGCGTTACTGATTTGTCAGATACATCCTGACGCGAACCTGAATGTCAGGCCATGCCGATGCGTGACATTTCGGGGTACGACCGTGTCATTTTGAGTACGTTTGATGTCATTTTGCGGCAGATCGGTGCCGCAGCGTGTCATTCCCAGCCGGTTTGGCGGAACAGGGCCTCAGCCTCGGAAAGATGCGCGGCGAGGTTGGAGACCGGAAGGTCGCTCTCCTTGAACCCGGTCAGGTCTTCCATGCCGGACGGCATCGGTGTGCCGCGTACGACGGGCACTTCCTTGGAGCGGGCAGTCAGCAAGGTTTGACCCTTGGGGCTGGCGAGGAACTCGATGAAGCGTACGGCCAGTTCCGTGTCCGGCGCGCCGGCGGCGAGCGCGGCGGCGGTAACATCGAGATGGGTGCCGGTGGTGTTCTGGTCGGGAAAGACGATCTGCGTCTTGGCCGCCTTCAGCCGGTCCTCGGCCGAGCCGTCGGTCAGGCGGACCCAGTAGTGATGGTTCACGAGGGCGACGGCGCAGGTGCCGCTGACGACCGCATCGATCTGGGCCGTGTCGCCGCCATCGGGACTGCGGGCGAAATTGGCGGCGACGCCGCGCGCCCAGGCCTCGGCATAGTCTGCGCCGTTGCGGATGATCAACTCGCTGAGCAGGGAGAGGTTTGCCATCGACGTGCCCGAGCGCACACAGATCTCACCCATCAGACGCGGGTCGGCGAGATCCTCATAGGTATCGACCTCATCGACAGAGACGACCTGGGGATCGAAGACCACGACCCGGTAGCGGCGGGAGAGGCCGACCCAGTAATTGTCCTTTTCGCGCAGCGCAGGGGGAATGGCGCCGGTAACCTTATCCGAGCCTATAGGCTGGAGGAGGCCGGCCTCCTGGAAGGGCAGCAGCGTGCCGGCATCCGTGGCGATCAGCACACCCGCCGGGGAGGCGGCGTTCTTCGATTTCATCTGGCGGAAGAGATCGGCGGCGGCGCCGTCGATAACTTCGATGCGAACGCCGGCGGCTTCCTCGAAGGCGGCATAGACCTCGGCGTCGGCGTCTGAGGAGCGGGTGGAATAGACGGTGAGGACGGGCAGCATTTCGGCAGGCGGCTCAGCCGCGGCGGCTGGCGCAGCGGGCGCTTCGGGCGCGGTGGGCGCAGCCGGTTTCCCGCAAGCGGCGAGGCCTAGAACCAGGCCGGCAGCAGCAACTAGGCGGATCATGGGGCAGCGTCCTCAGGAAAGTCGGGAAAAGGGGGCGTTGTTTACGGCAGGCCTGCAATTGCCGATATCGCGACCTTTTGCCCAAATTTTGTTCAGGCAGGCGTGGAATCAGGGATTTCCGCCTCCGGCAAGGAACCAAAGCAGGATGGCAGGCTTTTTGCAGGAGCGAAAGAACTTGGTTGGCTGAGTGCCCTTTGTTAAGAATTGGGTAACGAATAGACGGGTGGTGGAAATGACAGATGTCATCGTCGACTTCGATGTAGCATCTACGGATGACGACATGCTTCTTGCGGCTGCGATTGACGCATTCGTCGAGAAACAGGACGCGCTCGGGCATGGGGATGCTTCGGCGCTGGACCTGATGGTGCGCACCGTTCTGAACCCGGCGGGCGAACGCCTGAAACAGCTGATCTTCCAGAGCGCCGAGATGGCGGAGGCCTTCTGCGCTTTCTGCCTGACAGAGACCGGCCTGCGGGTCGCCCACTTTCCGTATTGAGCGACGGCGCCTAGAAGGCGCGGATGTTCAAGGGATTTTCCAGAGCCAGCCTGTCTCCGCCGCGCGTTGCCATTATCGGCGCGGGCATCATCGGTCTTTCCATTGCCTTTGAACTGGTGTTCCGGCGCGGGACACGGGTAACCCTGTTTGACACACGCCCCTGCGGGCGCGGGGCAAGCTGGGCGGCGGCCGGCATGATTGCGCCCGCCTTCGAGGCAGCCGCAGAAGCCGGGGTACATCCCCGCCTGTTCGACCTTTGCCTTGAGAGCGCGGACCTGTGGCCGGAATTTTCCGCAGACATCGAGCGCCTGTCGGGCCTACCCTCCGGTTTTGAGCCCGCCCCGGCGCTGGCCGTGGCGATGGACGCGGGCGAAGCAGCCCATCTGGCGGCGATCAGCGACGTGCTGACCACGCGCGGCGTGGCCCACCGGAAGCTGGACGCGGGCGAGCTGGCCCGGCTGGAGCCTTCGCTTTCCGGCGATGTGCTGGGCGGGCTGGAGCTGGAAACCGATACGCGGGTGGATAACCGGCGGACGGTGACGGCGCTGCTGGCGGCGCTGCAAGCAAACCCGCGCGCGAGTTTCGTCGAAGGGCCTGCGCCGCTGAAAGCGCGTGACGGGCGGATCGTGCTGGACGGCTATGACGCGGTGATCGTGGCGGCAGGCTGGGAGACGGCGACGATCAAGGTGGACGAAGCAGGCAGCCTCCGCAGCCTTGTGAACTGGGATGTGGCGCTCGACGATATCGATTGTTTTGGCGGGCAGATGCTGTCGGTGGCCGCCGTGCCGGGCGCGCCGGCGCGGGTTGTGCGATCGGGACATGTGTATCTGGTGCCAAGGGGCGGGCAGGTTGTGATCGGGGCGACGATGGAGCCGGGGCGCGCAATTGATACGCCTGAGGACGAAATCATCGCGACCCTCAAGGCTGAAGGCGCGAAGCTGTGTCCAGCGTTGGCGCAGGCGCCGGTAACCGAAAGCTGGGCGGGCATTCGCCCCGGCACGCCCGACCATGCGCCCTTCATTGGGCCAACCGCAGCGCCCGGCCTGCTGGTGGCCGCCGGGCATTACCGCAATGGCATCCTGCTGGCACCGGTGACAGCGAAGATGATCGCTGACCGGCTGATGGGCGAGGCGGTGAGCGAGCTGGCGACCGCCTTCACAACGGGCCGGGATTATGCCGTGGCCGGCACCTGACCCTGCGTGGTGGGCGCGGTCTTGAAGCTGCCGGGCAGGCCTGGCTCGATCAGCATCTCGAACGCCGTGATGAAATGATAGAGAATGCTGGCGGGGATTTCCTGCCGGGTGGGCTGGCCGCTTGTATCCACCTCATCGCGCCATGTGCCTTCGGGCATGCCGTCGAGATAGTATTTGAAGATGGCGGCGAGGATCTGGTCCGGCGCGCCGGGGAATGACACTTCCGTATGCAGAATGACTGCGCGCAGGCGTTCCAGCTGGTGCCAGACGCGGTGGCGCATGTTGAGCGCCATGCCATCGGCACGCACTTCATTCATCGCCAGACCGCTTTGCGGGTGGCAGCCGACAAGATCTGCCTTGCGGATGAGGCGGCGGCGCCAGCTGAGCGTGTCGCGGTGGCGCAGGCGATCATAGAGGGCGAGCAGGGAGGCCCATTCATAATGGTGGCCCGGCTCGAAATGCATCTCTGAATGGCGCTGCACCGGATAGAGGCCGGTATCGAAGGCTTCACCCAGCACGTCCACATCGGTGAGGAAGAAGCGGGATTCGAAGAGGTTTACGATTTCGTCGGCGGAGGAGAGGGCGTTGGCGTCGCCGGTGGCAGCATGCAGGTTCAGCAGGGCTTCCAGCAGGTGCATGTGCGGATTGGAGCGGCGGGGCAGGCTGATCGGGTAGGCCTCGTGCCAACCCATGCCTTCAGCCGCGCGCAGCTGCCGGTTGATGAACGCCAGCGCTTCCCAGGCAAGGTCCAGATAGCCGGGCTGGCCCAGCACCTTGTAGGCCTCCGAGGCGGCTAGGATGACGAAGGCGTGATCGTAGAGATCGCGGCAGGAATCCTCGGCTTGACCGTCCGGGGTCAGACGATGGACGAAGCCGCCTTCCGGATGGCGCGCATGGGCGTTGAGATAGGCGAGGCCATCATGGATCAGCGTGCGCGCTGCTTTGGGCTCGACAAGGCCGAGCGAGAGGGCGCGCGAGAAGCTGAAGATCTGCCGGGCCTGAACCCGTGTGCGCCGCAGGGCGGCAAAATCGGGGCTGCCATCGGGATTGAGCTGCTCGACAAAGCCACCCCTGGCGTGATCCCAGGAGACATTGCTCCAGGTGCGGAAGGCGCTTTGCAGCCAGGAATGGGCGCGCAGCTGGCTTTCCCGCGAAACGGTCATCAGGTCGCGCCGGCGCTGGACGAGTTCCCCCATCGCCTTGACGGACGTTTCATCGCCCATCGGCAGGATAAGGACTGTATCAGGCGTCGCCACGATCGTCAGATCGCTGACACCGGAGACAGCGAGGGCCGGGCCTTCGGAGCGGGCATAGATGCCCGAGCTTTCGCGGATATGAACTGGCCCCACGGCGACATTGCCCGATGGCTCGGGCGCAAGCTGGTCGAACAGCGCGCGATAGCCGCCCACATCGCTCCAGCCCATATCGACCGGCACCACGCGGATATTGTCGGCATGTTCGAGCACGGCATGGTCGATGGAAATATCAGGCGCGGTGGCGAAGGCGTCGCTGTCGAGCTGGACGACCTGTCCGGGCTTGGCCGGGAAGGCGGCGCGCACGGCCGGAAGGATGGCGGGGGCGTGCTGTTCCAGCGCCTTGATCATGTAATCGGCGCGGAACAGGAAAATGCCCGCATTCCAGACATAATTGCCCTCGGCGAGATAGCCGCGCGCGGTTTCCGCATCGGGCTTTTCCACAAAGCGGCGGACCTCGTGCACGACATCGCCGGGGCCGAGATTGATATAGCCATAGCCGGTGGCCGGATGGGTGGGCGAGATGCCGAAGGTGACCAGCGCGCCGGACTGCGCCGCCGGAATGGCCGCGTCGATCGCCGCGTGAAAGGCGCGCGTGTCGCGGATGTCATGGTCGGCGGGAAGGATCAGGACCAGCTGGGCCCCTTCGCCGGCGACGAGACAGGCGGCCGCGACCGCCGGGGCCGAGTTGCGGCCGAACGGCTCCAGCACGAGGCGCGCAGTGGGCAGCGACTGGCGGATAAGGCTTTCGTGACGCACCGAGCCGATGACGGCGGGCTTGGAGAAGCGGGTGCTGCCCAGGCTGGATTCAAAGCGCCGGGCGGTGGCCGAGAGCATGGTTTCCGAGGAGAGCAGACCCAGGAACTGCTTCGGCTTGTTCGGCGTGGACAGGGGCCAAAGGCGTGTGCCCGATCCGCCGCACAGGATCACGGGAAGTACTTGGGTCATTGTGCGAGGCCCTTCTTTGTCAGGTCAGGCTTTTCAGGTCAGACGGAGGGCTGGCCCCCGGCGCAATGCTCAGGCGCTCTTAGTGCACGATCCTGACTTGATTTGGCAATCACCAATAGAGCAGCCGGCTGCGCATGAGTGTTGAAGGATGCCCCGGCGCCCCGGCGTCAGGCTGGACGAGGCGGGGGGCGGAACTATAAGTCTCTTCCGCAAATTCAGGGAGTTCAGAGACGCCATGCATGTGATCCAGCCGATGACCGAAGACCAGCAGGCGATCCGCGATGCGGTGGCCAAGACGCTGGAACCGTTCGACGATGCCTACTGGGCCAAGACCGACGAGACGGGCGAGTGGCCGGAGGCTTTCTGTGACGCGATGGCCAAGGGCGGCTGGCTGGGCATTGCCTTTCCTGAGGAATATGGCGGGGCCGGCCTCGGCCTCACCGAAGCGGCGATCATGATGCAGACCGTGACGCGCACGGGCGCGGGCTTCTCCGGCGCCTCGGCGATCCACCTCAACATCTTCGGCCCCAAGCCGCTGGAAAAATTCGGCAATCCGGAACTCAAGCGCGAGAACCTGCCGAAGATCATCTCCGGTGAAGAAAAGATGTGCTTTGCCGTGACCGAGCCCAATTCCGGCCTCGACACCTCCAGCCTGGAGACCAAGGCAGAGCGGACGAACAAGGGCTATGTCATCAATGGCCGCAAGATCTGGACGACAGGTGCTCAGCGTGCGGACAAGATCCTGATCATCGCGCGCACCACGCCGAAGGACCAGTGTGCCAAGCCCTATATGGGCCTCTCCCTGTTCTATACCGACCTTGACCGCGGCAAGATCGACGCCAACCCGATCCCGAAGATGGGCCGCAAGGCGGTGGAGTGTAACGCGCTGTTCATCGACGGGCTGGAAGTGCCCAAGGAACACCTGATCGGCGAGGAAGGCGACGGCTTCAAATACCTGCTGCAGGGGCTGAACCCGGAGCGCGTGCTGTTTGCGGTGGAATCGGTTGGCCTCGGCTTTGCGGCGCTGGAGCGGGCGGCGCGGTATGCCAATGAGCGGGTCGTGTTTGGCCGGCCCATCGGTCAGAACCAGGGTATCCAGCATCCTCTTGCCAAGTCGTGGGCGGAACTCTCGGCGGCTGAAATGCTCGCCTACAAGGCCGCGTCGCTTTACGATGCCGGGCAGGATTGCGGGGCAGAGGCGAACGCGTCGAAATATCTGGGCACGGAAGCCGGCTTCCGCGCATGCGAGACTGCCGTGCTGACCCATGGCGGCATGGGCTATGCCAAGGAATACCATGTCGAGCGGATGATGCGCGAAGCGATGCTGGCCCGCATTGCCCCGGTGAGCCGCGAGATGATCCTGAACTTCATCGCCGAGCGCGTGCTGGGCCTGCCCAAGAGCTATTGATCAGGCGCCGATGATCCGGCGGCCGACTACATGTCGTCCGCCGCTTTCATCGCCTCGAAGAATTCTTCCTTGCTGTTGGTGCGGGGATAGGGCGTTTCCGGGACGGGGACGCCGAGGAAGGCGCAGAGCGGGCCCCAGCCATCCTTTGCCGTGTGGACGAGCAGGCGGCTGGCAGGGATTTCGGCCTTCACGGCAGCTTCCTGCTTATGGAAGGCCGCGATGACGCCGTCCCTATCCGTGTGGCCGCCCAGGCTTCGCTCGATCACGACCTTGGACACCATGGTGAGCCATGGCACAGCCGGGGGCGGCCAGTTTTCTTTTGCCAGGAGGCTCGCCAGGATGGTTTCGGAGAAGCTGTTGTACCAGCTCTCCGCCGTGCGCGAGGAGAGGATGAACTTCGCGTCCGGATAGGCAACGGCAAGCTCGCGCCAGAAAGCGGCGGTGGGCCAGTCCACTGCAGACCGGTAGCCGGCATAGGCGGCGGCAAAGTCCGGCTTGCCATCGGCGGCGGCCTGCCAGAGCGGCACCTGGGCGGCGCCGTTATCGAGCACTTCCTTCATGTGATGGCAGGGGCCGAAGCCGAGTTCTTCCAGCGCCAGCTTGAGTGAAAGCGTGCCCGTGCGGCCGAAGCCTGCACTGATTACAGAGAGTGTCATTTTGTCCCCCATAGCGCTCTGAATGGCGCTTGTTGCGGCACATTAGCATGAACGGCCCCCGTGGAGAACGCCCCGGCGATTGACCAGGGCGGCGATGGCCGCTTATGCGGCTGGACCGTTTAATGACCGAAGGCTTCCTCCCATGCCGCAGATATACATTCCCAAGCGTTTCAATGGCCCGCCGGGCAGCGGCAATGGCGGATACTGCGCCGGAGCGATGGCTGTGGCGCTGCTGGGAGAGGGATCGGGCGAGACAGCCGAAGTGTTCCTGCGCGCGCCGCCGCCGCTGGAGACCGAGCTTGAGATCGTGCCTGCGGGAACGGGCTGCGAATGCCGCCATGAAGGCGCGCTGGTGATGACGGCGGGGCCGGGGCGCGAGATGGCGCCGGCGCCAGCCGCGCCGCCCATTGCCATCGCGCGCGAGGCACACAAGCATTTTCCGCCTGCGGAAGATCATGCCTTTCCGGGCTGTTTCGTCTGTGGACCCGACCGGCTGGACGACGGCCTTTGCCTGTTCACCGGCCACATCGACGGCTTTGACGGCGTGCTGGACGTGTGGACGCCTGCGGCAGATCTCGCGGGCGATGACGGGCTGGTGAAGGATGAGATCCTCTGGTCAGCGCTCGACTGTCCCGGCGCCTTTGCCGTGGGTTTCCAGGAAAACCCGATGGTGCTGGGCCGGATCATGGGACGCATCCTGCGCCGCCCGCCCGCAGGCGAGGAACTGATCGTGGCCGGATGGTCGCTGTTCCACGAAGGCCGCAAGCACGGCGCAGGCACCGCGCTTTATACTGCCGATGGCGAACTGCTGGCGCAAACCGAGCAGCTCTGGATCGAGCTGAAATAGGCCGGTCTATTTCTTGAACACGAACCGGGCGACGCCGAGGATACCGGCGAGGATCGAGCCGAGGCCGCCGAGCAGGACGAATAGCGGGTTGGCCTGATCGGCGAACGCGATGGCGCGGTTTAGGCCCGACACGCGGACGGTAACCGTGTCGCGATAGGTGCGCAGGGGCACAACCTCATCGGCATCGACGGCGAAGATCTCGAAGGTGAGATCCTGGTCGCCCGCCGTGAGCGGGGTGACCGACCAGCGCCATGTATTCTCCGTCAGCGGAGAAAGCGACTGGATGGGCGGTGAGGTCGGCTCGATGCGGAAGCTGGCGCCGGAGAGGCGCACTTCCACGCGGTCGGACACGCGGGCGGTGCCTTCCTCGATCACGCCGCGGCCCGGTAGGGCATCGACGGCGGTTGTGTCGCCGGTCGCGTCGATTGCGAAGGTGACGTTGAAGGGGCGTTTGTATTCTGCCGAGGCGGGCGTCTCATGGGCGACCGGAACGGTCTTCAGCGAGTCGATGAAGGATTCGGAGACGGCGGCGGTGACGTTCGGATCGTCAATGTCGACCGCTTCGGGCGGGGCAGTGGCCGCTGCGGGTGCTTCGGCGGCAGCCATGTCGGCGGTGTCTGCTGCTGGTGCCGAACGCATTGTGGGCGCAGGCGTCGGGGCTTCTTCCATCATCGGCTGGAAGCTCAGCTCGTCATTGCTCATGGGCGCTGCGCGGGAAAGGCTTTCAGCCTGCGCGGTCGCCTCGGGGGCCGGTTCCGGGGCGGGCTCGGGCGTCGGGGCAGGCATTTCTTCGACAGGTGCAGGCGCCGCTTCGCTGCCAGCGACCGAGGTGGGGTCTGCTTCGGCAGAGGCCGGCCCGGCAGCAGGCCCGGCAGCAGGTTCGGCAGCAGGCTCGGCCTTGGGGGCGGGCGCGGCGAGGTCTTCCTCGGTGACGCTTTCGGCAGACGTGGGCACAGCAGCCGGCGCAGATGATTTCGGAAACTGTTCTTCCATCAGGGCCGCGCCGCCAATGCCAGCGGCCAACAGCCCGGCCAGGACCAGAAGAATGGAAATGATGCGCATCATGGCTTGGCGTCTCCCCGGATCGCTACGCAGGTCAGTCTAGCAGAGTCAGTCTAACAGAGTCAGGCGGCGGGAAAACCGCTCCTGTTGGCCTCATAGAAGGCAATTGCGGCAGCATTGGACACGTTGAGGCTTTCCATCTGCGCGGAGATGGGGATGCGGGCCAGCTCGGCGCAGGCCTTGGCGACGGCAGGGCGCAGGCCGGGGCCTTCAGCGCCCAGAACGATGGCAACTTTCGCCGCGCCCTTCAGCGCAAGATCCAGCGGGCGGGTGCTCTCACCGGCCAGCCCGACCGTGTGGAAGCCGGCTTCGCCCAGCACTTCGAGCGCGCGGGCGATGTTGACGGCGCGGATCTCGGCAACGGTTTCGATGGCGCCCGCCGCACTCTTGGCGACGACACCCGTGACGGGCGGGGCGTTGCGCGTCTGCAGGACAAGGCCGGTGAAGCCGAAGGCGGCGGCCGAGCGGAAGATGGCGCCCATATTGTGCGGGTCGGACACCTGGTCGAGCACGGCGATGCGCGTGGCGCCCGCTTCGATCACGTCTTCAAGGTTTGCCTCTTCCAGCGGATCGGCCTTCACGGCGACGCCCTGATGGACCGCGCCGGGGGGCAGGCGCTGGTCGATTTCCTTCGCCGTGACGATCTGCGGGGTGACCGGCCCGCCGGAAAGCTTCTGGGCGGCGTTTTCGGTGGCCAGAAGCGTGTGGAAGCGGCGGGCGGGATTGGCCAGGGCGGCCATAACGGCGTGCGTTCCCCACAGCCAGACGGGTCCGCCTTCGGTTTCGCGGGGAGAAAAGCGCGGCTTTTCAGGGCGCTGGGGCCTAGTTTGCATATCTGGGGGGCTTCGCCGCTTTGGATGGTTGCGCGCCATGATGTTCGTCCTTATAAGGCCGCTTCCAGCGTGAAGCTGGGGCCGGGAAACCGCCCTTGTGAAGCGCTCTGGCGATGGCGTCAAACGGCGTGTGTCGCGGGGTCCCGTGGAGGGATGGGAGAGTGGTTAAATCCATCAGACTGTAAATCTGACCGCCTAGCGTACGCTGGTTCGAATCCAGCTCCCTCCACCACCCCGCAGCACGCCGCCAGCCGTCAATGCCCGGCAACGGGCGGGTATAGCACAATGGTAGTGCAGCAGCCTTCCAAGCTGAGTATGTCGGTTCGATTCCGTCTACCCGCTCCAGCCCGCGCCAGGGGCTCCTCCCGAAGGATCGAATTCGACAGGAAGTGGTACGGAATTTGCTAACGATGCTGTGTTAGTTAACAGCTGTATTCACCCTCCGGCCAGCCGAAGACCGGACTATCTCGTGGCCCGACCTTGCAGACTCCGACCGTTTCCGTGCTCCTGCCAGCCTACAATGCCGGTCGGTACATCGATCAGGCGATTGAGAGCATTCTGAATCAGACCTTCCGGGACCTGGAGCTGATCGTCATCGATGACGGGTCGCGCGACGATACGCTGGCGCGGATACAGGCCCATGCCGGCCGGGATAGCCGTGTGCGCGTGGTGACCCGCGAGAACAGGGGCCTGATCGCGACCCTGAACGAGGGCATTGCCCTGGCGCGGGCCGACCTGATCGCGCGCATGGACGCCGATGACATTGCCTATCCCGAGCGCCTGGAGCGTCAGGTAAAAACCTTCCGCGAGACGCCGGGGCTTGGCCTGTGCGGTACGGCGGTCGATACGCTGTTCAAGGACCGGATCTTCCGGGGCAAACCCGTTCGCCTTCTGACCGAAGGGTCGCCGGGCATCCTGTCCATTTTCTATACGATGTTCTTTCACCCTACGCTGATGATCGACCGCCGGGTGGCGGGCGACCAGCTGATGTATGATCCGTCCTATCCGCATGCCGAGGATTTCGACCTGATCCGCAGGCTGGCCGAACGTTTTCAGATCGCCTACCTGCCGGAGCCGCTGCTGGCTTATCGCCAGCATGAGGGCAGCGTGACGGTGGTGCATCGCCGGGTGATGCGCCAGACGCATATGCGGATCGTGAGAGAGAACCTCACCGCCTACGGATTTACCGGCGACCTTGAGGCGCTGAGCGCGTTTGCTGACGAAATCACGCCCGAGACAGTCCGTCGTGCCGGCGCGGTGATGGCCGATGTGCGCGCCCAGTTCCGGCAACGAGACCCGGCGCAGGTCGCAAGCTATGAGCTCGGCTGGACCGGGCTGTTCTTCCTTATGCATGCGATGTTCATCGATGCGAGCGAAACCAGCCTGCTGCGCGACTTCCTCAACATGACCGATGGCTGGGGCCAGCTCCGGCGGCGCGAGCAGATGTTCCTGAAGCTGACGCACGCCAATTCCGGCCTGGCAATTGGCGGCCTGAAGGCGAGTTATGCCCTGCAGGCCTTTGTGTCCCAGTTCGGCTCCATTCCCCTGAGCGATTTCGACAGGGTGCTCTCCAGTCGCGGCATCTGACGCGGCCGGTTTGGCATTAATGTCCGTATACGCTGGCGCTCAGCCTGCCGAATAGTCGTAAAGCCCGTCCATCGTCCGGCTCGGGATGTTCTCCAGCCGTGCCTGGCCCGCAAGGCGTCCATCGCGCAGCACCACGACCTCGTCGCAGAATTCAATCGTCGGACGGTGATGGCTGATGACGATGGTGGTCTGGCGTCCTGCGCGTTGCTTCAGCGTTGCCAGGATGGCCGCTTCCGAGAGGCCGTCGACGGCGTTTGTGGCCTCGTCGAGGATCAGGATCTGTGGATCACGCACCAGCGCGCGGGCCAGGGCTATCCGCTGGCGCTGTCCGGCAGACAGGTTGATCCCGCGATAGCCGACCTGGGTTTCATAGCCCTCGGCCAGAGCGGTGATGAACTCGTGTGCCTCGGCCTTGCGGGCGGCGTCTTCGATAGTCTCGCGGGATGCGCCGGGCTGGCCATAGGCGATGTTTTCCAGAACCGAGCCATCGACCAGCTCAAGGTCCTGGCTCGCCATGGCGATCATCTGGCGCCAGTCGGCCGGGTTCACGGTGCTGAGCGGGGTGTCGCCGAGCAGGATGGCGCCCGCGCCCGGCTCGATCAGGCGGGTAAGCAGTTTGACGATGGTCGTCTTGCCTGAACCCGAACGCCCCACGAGCGCGGTCGCAACGCCGGGCTTCAGGGTGAAGGTCAGGTCATTGAGCACGGCGGTCTGTTCGCCTTCGCCGGAATAGCTGAAGGAAACAGAATTGAAGTGGATCGGGGCCTTGCCATCGCCAGGGGAAACGCGCCCGGCAGGGGGCGCCGGCTTGCCTGCCGGATCGAGCAGCCACTCGACCGCTTCGAGCGATCCCTGAAAGCTTTGCAGGCGGCTGTAGGCGCCCTGAAGGTTCCGGACATAGGGCTGGAGCCTGTAAAGCAGCACAAGGAAGGCGGTGATGAGCGGGAAGCTCATCTGGAAATACCAGGAGCCGCCGATGATGATCAGGAAGACGCCGGCATAGAGGACTTCGGTGAAAGACGGCAGCCCGCTGAGGCGGCGATGAAGCGAGAAGGCGGCGCGGCGGACGGCTTCGGAGGCCCCGGCAAAGCGGCCCTGTTCGAAGCCTTCCTGATTGAACATCCGCACAAGCTGGCTGGCATTGATGAGGTGCAGCATCTGGCTGGCGAGCCGGCTGTTCTTCGTGGTGACCTCGCGGCTGGCGCTCTTCAGCGCCATCGACAGCCAGGCGTGCAGGGCCTGGATGACGATCAGCGCGAGGGTGACGAGGAGGGTCAGCTGCCAGGAGATCAGCAGCAGGAAGATGAACAGCGTGATGACGGCGCAGGCATTGATGATGATGGAGAGGACCGCATCGACCGCATCCGAGGTGCGCCAGGATTCATTCGAAATGATATTGAGCAGCCGGCCGGGATCTTCTGTCTGGAAGAAAGGATAACCGACCTTCAGGAGCCGGTCTGACAGCGCGCAGCGGATGGCGTGGCCGGACTTTCCATAAATCAGGCCGTTGAGCAGGCTGTTGGCGAATGCGAACACATTCTTGAGCAGGATCAGCAGGAATATCGCGCCACCGGTGAACACCAGGCGCGTGCTGTCGCTCATGCCGGCGCCAAAGCTTGCCAGCCGCGCAGTGAAGCCGCCGAGGTCGCCTCCGCCATTTCCCAAAATGATACCGAGCAGCGGGATGATCAGGCCGATGCCGAACCCTTCAAGGGCGGCTGCCGCCAGCCCCAGCATCACGATGAGGGGCAGGGCCCGCAGTTGCGGCGCAATGAGCGCCGCCAGATGGGGGAAGCCTCGAAACGCCAGTCGTGTCATCCAGGGTGTGCCTTTTCGCGCATAACTGGCCCGGTGCTTGCATTTTCCAGGCCTTAATCGGCAGTAGTATACTGTGCGCATATTACTGGCGCCTTGCCAGCGTTTCGACGTTGGCAGGGAAGGGCATAAATTCAGTCAACTCACCGGTGGGAACCCGTGCAAAGCTCGCAAAATTCAGGCGCCACCAGTGAAACGGAAACAACGCCCCCACCGTCCCGGCAATACTTTCCCCGGCTGGACGGCCTGAGGGGGCTGGCCGTTATTGCCGTTCTGTTTGAGCATTTCACCTATCTTGAAGCGGTGCGCGGGTGGGACCCAGGCATGGTCGGAGTACGCACTTTCTTCGTGCTTTCCGGCTTTCTGATCACCTCTATTCTGCTCGGCGAGCGGGAGCTTTCCCTGCCGCGGGGCGCATTGGCGGCCCGGTTTTACTGGCGCCGGTTCGTGCGCCTGAGCCCGGCCATGCTGGCGGCGGTCGGTGTGCTCTTCGTGCTCGATGTGGCCCAGATGCGCGAGAGCTGGTGGGTGCACCTGCTTTACCTCACAAACTTCCAGATCGCCGAGGTCAAATACTGGATTCCGGCAGGCCATTTCTGGAGCCTGTCCGTGGAGGAACAATTTTACCTGTTGTGGTTCCCGCTGGCGATCCTGGCACCGAAGCGCTGGCTGGTGCCGGCAATCGTCCTGTTCATTGTGGGCGCCCCGCTGTTCCGCCTCATGATTCCATTTGGCATGAGCGAATTTTACAATGTGCTGCTGCCGGGGCAGGTCGATAGCCTCGCCTGGGGCGCGCTGATTGCCGTGGCGCGCGTGCGTCAGGGGATGGGATGGATCTTCACGTTGCTGGGTGACCGGCGAGTCCTGTGGGCCAGCATCGCCGGCGCATTGCTGATGATCAATCCGTTCCTGGATACAGGCATGGCATCCTGGCCGTTGACACCGGCGGCCGTCAGCCTGGCCGCCACCTGCATGGTGGTCAGCTGCATAAACGGAACGGACCGGGTATTTGCCTGGCTCAGCCATCCGTTGCTCGTACATATCGGAATGATCTCGTACGGGATCTATGTGTATCACTATTTCGTGCCGCAGGTGATTTTCACGCACTTCAACGATCTGGCGCTCTGGCTCGATTCTTCTGTCTGGACGAAGCTGGTGCGCACAGCCGTGTGGGCTGTCGTCACGCTGGTTGTCGCTGAGCTGTCCTGGCGGTTCTTGGAGCGTCCGGCGCTGCGTCTCAAATCCCTGACCGACAAGCGCCGCGCCGTCATCGCGGCTCCGGCGGATGTATGAGCGGTCGGCGAACGCGCTCTCCCGGCAGGGGAATCTGGCGCGCCCTCAACAGGGCTGGCGCCGATTGCCCTCTGCTTGGCTCAACTGACAAGTCAAAATACCAACGCCGTAAGACAGTTGCACTCGGGCCGAGTTCCGGCTTGTCTGCAGGCTGACACGCAACAGTCACGGAACCAGGCATGCTCGCTCCGATCCTCGAGAGTTCGGTTTTCCAGATCGGCTTTGTGCTGGTGCTTACAGCCTTCGTTTTCTTCGGTTTTATCCGGGAGAAGATCCCGGCGGATGTCGTTGCGCTGCTGGCGATGGGCGCCCTGATGCTGACGGGCATCCTGTCGGTCGGGGAGACGCTGGAAGTCTTTTCCAACTCCGCGCCGATCACGGTTGCGGCTATGTTCATCCTCTCGGCCGCGCTCGAGCGAACGGGGGTGATCGATTATGTCGGCCGGCAGGTGGTGGGACTGGCGAATGGCGGATCGCCCGCGCTGGCGGTGATCATGATGATGGCGGCGGTGATTTTTCTCTCCGCCTTCATCAACAACACGCCGGTTGTGATCATCCTGATTCCCGTTGCGATCCGGCTGGCCAAGGCGATCAATATCGCGCCGTCCAAGCTGCTGATCCCGCTCTCCTTCGCGGCGATCTTCGGCGGCACGACGACGCTGATCGGCACTTCGACCAACATCCTTGTGGACGGCGTTGCGCAGAAGCAGGGGATGCCGGCATTCGGCATGTTCGAAATCACGATGGCGGGCCTGATCTTTGCCGGGGTGGGCGTGCTCTATACCTCGGTGCTGGGGCCTTTCCTGCTGCCCAAGCGGGAGACGCTGGCCGCGATGCTGCCCGATCAGAAAGAGCGCCGCTTCATCGCGCAGATTCTCATTCCGCTGAACTCCAACCTGATCGGCAAGACGATCGGAGAAACCGGCTTCACCGCCGAGAAGGGGTTTACCGTGATCGACGTGTTCCGGGAGGGGCTGTCGCTGCGCGCGAACCTCAAGGAAATCGTGCTGCAGGCAGGTGACCGGATGGTGCTGCGCTCGCCGGTTTCGGAAATGCTGACGCTTAAAGAAGCGGGCAATGTCGCCATCGGCGCACGGGGCGGCGACCAGGCTTCGTTCGAGCCGGTGCAGACGACCGAGACCGTCATCATGGAAGGCGTGATCGGGCCGAACTCGCGCCTGGTGGGCCGGCGGCTGGCCGGGCTCGGTCTTGCCCGGCTTTATGGCGTGTACGTTCTGGCGATCCATCGCCGGGGTGAGAACATGGCCCAGCAGATGAACGAGCTGCGCTTCGATGTGGGCGACACCGTGCTGCTGGAAGGCCCGCCGCGCGGCCTGCGCGAGATGTTCGACGAGGGCCTGCTGAACAACCTGACCGAAAGCTCCGAGCGGGCGATCCGGCGCGACAAGGCCCCGGTGGCGATTGCCGCCGTGCTGATGGTGATGGGGCTGGCGGCGATCGAGCTGATGCCGATTGCCGGCCTTGCGCTGATTGCGGCGACGGCGGTGGTGGCGTTCGGCTGTCTCGACCATCAGGAGGCTTACCGCTCGATCCAGTGGGACATCCTGATGCTGATCTTCGGGATGCTGGCGCTGGGCACGGCGATGGACAAGACCGGGGCGGCGGCGGCCGTCGTCGGACTGCTGAACAATGTTTCGGGTGGGGCAGGGCCGCTGGTACTGCTGATTATCGTGTATGCCTTCACTTCGCTGGTGACCGAGATCATGAGCAACAACGCGGCGGCGATCCTGATCACGCCGCTGGCCATCGGGCTTGCCAACGGGATGGGGATTGATCCGCGCCCGTTCGTTGTGGCGGTGATGTTTGCCGCCAGCGCGAGCTTTGCCACGCCGATCGGATACCAGACGAACACGCTGGTTTACCGGGCGGGCGGCTATCACTTCCTGGACTTCGTGAAGTTCGGCCTGCCGCTGAACGTGATCTTCCTGGGGGTGGCGGCGATTGTGATTCCAATTTTCTGGCCGTTGGTGCCGGTGACGCCCTGAGGCCGGGTGACGTTGCTTTGTGCAGCAAAACGGCCAGTTTGCATGCTTTTTGAGCGGCTGTGCCCGCTTTGGAACGCCCAAGAGAAGGGCGTTGAGTGATGCCAATTCCGGCGTAAGGATACGCCGATGGCTGAAACTCCACGGTTTTTCAATGAGATGGACGGCGGCGGTGAAACACCCCGCGCGCCCTATGCGCGTTATGCTGACTGGTTTGCCGAAGAACCGCCCGAGAGGCTGCGCCGAAAGGCACGCGAAGCGGAGACCTTCTTCCGGCGTACGGGGATTACCTTCAACGTCTATGGCTCTGCCGATGCCGATGAGCGGCTGATCCCGTTCGACATCGTGCCGCGCATTATCGCGGCGAAGGAATGGGCGCGCCTGACCAAGGGCATCGAGCAGCGGGTGCGCGCGATCAACGCCTTCCTGCACGACATCTATCACCGGCAGGAAATCCTCAGAGCGGGACGTATCCCGGTCGAGCTGATCCAGAACAATGACGCGTTCCTGCCGAAGATGATCGGCGTTTCGCCGCCCGCAAAGGTCTACACCCATATTGTGGGCGTCGACCTGGTGCGCACGGCGGAGAACGAGTTCTTCGTGCTGGAGGACAATGCGCGCACGCCGTCGGGCGTCTCCTACATGCTGGAGAACCGGGAAACGATGCTGCACATGTTCCCGGAACTCTTCACCAAGGTGCGCGTGCGCCCGGTGAGCGATTATCCCAAGATGCTGCGCCGGTCGCTGGCGGCGAGCGCGCCGGCGGCGTGTTCGGGGCGCCCGGTGATTGCCGTGCTGACGCCGGGCATCCACAACTCCGCCTATTACGAGCACGCCTTTCTGGCCGACCAGATGGGCGCCGAACTGGTCGAGGGGCACGACCTGCGGGTGGTGGACGGGCGGATCGCGATGCGCACGACCATGGGCTACCAGCCGATCGATGTGCTCTATCGCCGGGTGGACGATGATTATCTCGACCCGCTGAACTTCAAGCCGGAATCGATGCTGGGCGTGCCCGGTATTCTGGACGTTTACCGGGCAGGGGGCATCACCATCGCGAATGCTCCGGGTACGGGCATTGCCGATGACAAGGCCATCTATTCCTACATGCCCGACATTGTGCAGTTCTATACCGGCGAGAAGCCGATCCTGAAGAATGTGCCGACCTGGCGTTGCTCGGAGCCCTCTTCGCTCGCCTATGTGCTGGAGCATCTGGAAGAGCTGGTGGTGAAGGAAGTTCATGGCTCCGGCGGCTATGGCATGCTGGTGGGGCCGGCGGCTTCCAAGAAGGAAATCGAAGCGTTCCGCGCCAAGCTGCAGGCCCGGCCCGCCGCCTACATCGCCCAGCCGACGCTGGCGCTTTCCACGGTGCCCATCCTGACGCGCGCGGGCCTGGCTCCGCGCCATGTGGACCTTCGGCCTTTCGTGCTGGTCTCGCCCGACGGCATCGAGATTACCCCTGGCGGCCTGACGCGCGTGGCGCTGAAGAAAGGGTCGCTGGTGGTCAATTCGAGCCAGGGCGGGGGCACGAAAGACACCTGGGTTCTGGAGGACTGACATGCTGGGCAAAACCGCTGGCGGTCTCTTCTGGATGTTCCGCTATCTTGAACGCAGCGAAAACACGGCGCGCCTCGTCGATGCGGGGTTCCGCATGGCGTTGACCCGCTCTGACCACGCTGAAGACGAATGGGCCTCGATCATCGACACCGCTTCGGCGCGGCAGGCATTCCTGGACGCAGGCGGCAAGTTTGACGGGCCGAGCGTCATCAACTTCCTGCTGCGAGACAAGAGCAATCCTTCCAGCGTGATCTCGAGTACGGAGGCGGCCCGCAACAATGCGCGCCTCGTGCGCACCGCGCTGACGCGGGAAGTGTGGGAAGCGGTAAACGAAACCTGGATCGTGCTGAAGGACGTGCTGGCCCGGCCGATCCGCGAGACGGAACTGCCCGAAGTGCTCGGCATTATCCGTAAGCAGAGCTCGCTCGTGCGCGGCGCGACCGTCGGCACCATGCTGCGCAACGACATCTACAACTTCGCCCGCGTGGGCACTTTCGTTGAGCGGGCGGATAATATCGCCCGCATCCTCGACGTGAAATATTACGTGCTGCTGCCCTCGGTGACGCTTGTGGGATCGGCGCTGGACAATGTGCAATGGGAGACGATCCTGCGCTCGGCCTCTGCTGAGCGGGCATTCCGCTGGCTGTATGGCGGGGAGGCGCGGGCAAGCACGATCGCCGACTTCCTGATCCTCGACCGGCGGATGCCGCGTTCGCTGCTCTATTGCCTGCGCAAGATTTCCGGAAACCTTGGGCATCTGTGTGCGGATTATAATGTGCGTGCGCCGAGCCTCGACATTGCCCTGTCCATGCGCGACGACCTTGAGGATGGCAGCATCGAGCGGATTATCGACAGCGGCCTGCATGAATTCCTGACCGGCTATATCCAGGCCAACAATGCGCTGGCCTACCAGGTTGAGCAGGATTTCAGGTTTTACAGCTGAGGAGCGGGAGATGCGATTGAAGATCCTGCATACGACACGCTACCGGTACGACAGCCCGGTCGGCTATGGGCTTTTGCAACTGCGCAAGACGCCGAAGCCGCGCGCCAGCCAGCAGGTGCTGAGCTGGAGCACGGTGATCGAAGGCGGTCGCGTTGAGGCGGAGTTTGACGACCAGCATGCCAACCGGGTGCACCTTGTGAGCCTTGAGGCAGGCGGCGCGGAGCTGACCATCACCTGCGAAGGCGAGGTGGATGTGCGCGATACCGCCGGCGTGGTCGGCCCGCATTCAGGCTATGCGCCGCTCTGGCTGTTCCGCCGGGCAACGCCGCTGACGCGGCCGGGGCCGCATATCCGGCGCATCGCCAAGGCTGTGCCCGACACGGTGGAGGGCGACATTCCGCGCCTGCATGAGCTGGCCGCGCTGGTGCGCGAAGCGGTGGTCTACAAGACCGGGCGAACGGATGTGGGCACCAGGGCCGAAGAGGCGGTGGAGGCTGGGCACGGCGTCTGCCAGGACCATGCGCATGTGTTCATTTCCGCTGCGCGCCTGATGGGGTATCCGGCCCGTTATGCGGGCGGCTACCTGATGATGAACGACCGGGTGGACCAGGAAGCGGGCCATGCCTGGGCGGAAGTTCATGTCGCAGGGCTTGGCTGGGTGGGCTTTGATATTTCCAATGCGATTTCGCCCGATGAGCGCTATGTTCGCGTAGCGACTGGGCTTGACTACTCCGAGGCGGCGCCTGTTTCAGGTATGCGCTTCGGTGAAGCTGCCGAATCGCTCGATGTGTCGATCCAGGTGCAACAACAATAAGAAGGCGCTGAGGGGCTCCCCCCATGACGTATTGTGTCGGACTGAAGCTCAATCAGGGGCTCGTCTTCATGTCGGACACCCGCACCAATGCGGGCGTCGACAATGTGTCCAAGTTCCGCAAGCTGTTTACCTGGTCGAAGCCGGGTGAGCGGTCGCTGATGCTGATGACAGCGGGCAATCTTGCCACGACGCAGGCCGTGGTGAGCATCCTTGAGGAGCGCACCAAGGCGCCCTCCGAGCGCCGCCCGTCGATCCTCGAATTGCCGACAATGTTCCAGATCGCCCGGCTTGTGGGCGAGACGCTGCGCGAGGTGATCCAGTCCAACGCCGCAACCGGCCAGAAGGCGGACAGCGCGTTCAACTCCACCATGATCCTCGGCGGCCAGATCAAGGGCATCGAGCCGCGCCTTTTCCTGATCTATCCGGAAGGCAATTTCATCGAGGCGAGCGACGACACGCCCTTCTTCCAGATCGGCGAGACCAAGTATGGCCGCCCGATCCTCGTGCGCGCCTATGAGCCCTCGATGACCATCGAAGAGGCGGTGAAGCTGCTGATGGTGTCGTTCGACTCAACCATCAAGGCGAACCTCTCGGTGGGGCTGCCGCTGGACCTGCAGGTGATGGAGAAGGATGCCCTGCGCTTGGGCGCGTCCAAGCGGATCGAGGCCGATGACCCCTATTTCGCTCAGATTTCCAGCGGATGGGGCGATGCGCTGAAAAAAGCATTCGACTCACTGCCTCCATTCCAGTTTTGAGAGAGCTGGCGCGTTTTGCGCCGCTACACTTCTTGAAGCAGAACAGGAGAGGCATGAATGAGGATCATTCTTGCTGTCATGGCTGCCGCGAGCGCGATTGCTTTGCCGGCATCAGGCGAGATGGGGCGATGGTCTGGGGAAGGGGCGTTCAGCGCCGGACTCAATACCGGAAACACCCAGACGAGCGATCTGGGCATCAGCGTCCAGATGGAGCGCGAGAGCCAGATCTGGCGCAACCGTTTCGAACTGACTGCCGACTACGGGACCACCGAAGGCGCGGAAACCAAGAACCGCCTCTACTTTGATGCCGGAGCAGACCGTATACTGAATGATGACCTGTTTGCATTCGGGCGTCTGAGCCACGAGATCAACGAGTTCTCTGCATTCGAGAGCCGGACCTTTGCCGGCAGCGGTATTGGCTGGCTGGTGTTCGATGAAGAGTCGCCTGCGAACTGGTCGATTGAGGGCGGCCCCGGCATCCGGGTGGATCGCCTGCGCGAGACGCTGAGCGAAACACCGCTGGAGATCGTCCCGGCGCAAACGCAGGAAACCGTGTCGCTCATCGCGGCGTCGAAATTCGGCTACACTTTCAATGATGCGGTGAAGTTCGGCAATGACACCAACATGATCTACGCCGACACCTCGACCCAGGTTGGCAATAAATCCACCCTGACGGCGCTGCTGACGAAAAGTCTGTCAGCCCGGGTGTCTTTTGAAGTGCGCCACGACAGCGATCCGAAGACCGGGTTTGAGGAAACGGACACCGCGACGCGAATGTCGATTGTCTATGCGTTTGGCGGTTAGGTCGTCGGCGCGCTGAAAACGAGCGCCGCGTTGCCGAAGGCTTCGCGGTAGCGCGCCAGACGGTCGGCGCTGATCGTGCGCAGGCCCATGACCGGTTCCATCACCACGAACTTGTCGCCCTCATAGCCGGCGACAAGGACATAATGGTTGAGCAGGTTGCTGCCGGTCTCCTCGGAGAGCCAGGCGGCGCGGGAGGTGATGAAGCTGGCGGGCAGGCCAAGGATGGGCACATTGGCGCCGGGCAACTGCCAGGTCTGCACGAAGATCGAGGGCACCTTGACCGGGACGAGCACGGGGCGGCCTGCTTCCAGCTCGGCGCGAATGGCTTCCGCTGGCAGGCGCACGGCGCTGCTCATCAAGCCGTATTCGGCAGAGAGTTTCTGGATTTCCGCCATCGAATATCCAGCCTTCGGATCGGCGGGTGGATGGGCCGCAAAGATGCTGGTTCCGGCGACGGTGCCTGCGCCCTCCCAGTAATTCACGAGGCTGGCGAGCGCATGGGCGCCGCACGCCGCGCCATTGATCTGGCGATCATGGGTGACGGGCAGGAGCAGCGTTTCGGGCGGATCGACCTGGCGACCGAACATCTCGAAACTGTTCTTGGAGGTCCGGCTGGCAAAGCTGGCCGGATCGGTACTGGGATGGGTGGCGCAGGCGCCGAGGGTCAGCGCCGCTGCCGCGATCAACGCCTGCGCTTTCATTCAGATGACCGAAGCCACAACCACCACGATGGCGACAAGGCCGACAATGGCGAGGAAGTTGTTGGTCGACATACCGGCGGTGTATTCTTCAGCCTCTTCCGGGGTCATCACCTGAACCTGATAGCCCTGGTCCTGATAGGACTGGACGGTGGCGATCTGCTCGTCGGAGAGACCGTAACGCTGCAGGTCGGAGGAGCTGAAGGTCTGGGCTTCAACGCTGCGGAAAGTCGACGGGGCTTCGTCAGCAAATGCGCCCATCGGGACGGCAAGTTGGGTCAGCGCCAGGCTGGCGACGATGGCGGTCGGAACGCGGAATTTCATGGCAGTCCTCTTCGTTCGTTGTTGACAGATCATCCGCCCGGCGCGGCCCCGAATTGGAGGCGCCTGAACGGATGAGCAGGCCTGAAGCTATCCGGGCTGCGGAGAATTAACGTTCGGAACCTGCTGCGGTTCCCAGCTTTCAAAGGTTTTTTTGGCGCAACCACCGGGCGGAAAAGGGGCGTCTTGTGCGGCGCTGAACTCAAGATTGGGGATAATGATCGGCAAGTTTTGTGACCCAAACACCCGGCAAGGCATCTCCGACATTCAGGACCACCATATGATCTTTGATCGAGTGAAGCCGCTCGGCGCCATTTTGGCAGCGGCGGCCCAGAAGCTGAACAGGATGCCCCGGAGGCTTGCTTCCGGGGCTTTTTGTTTCTGCGACGTTTGTGTCTCGCGCGCCAAGCGTGACCCCAAAGCCACAGCTTGTGCCGGGATGTCCCCGCGCCTGTGGTCAGGTCATCATTTGGCCTTGGTCGGTGCTTTATCCCGCCCCCTGACAGCCAAAGTCAGACAAGAATGGAGAAATGGCATGCAGACCAAGATGATGGCAGCAGCGGGTGTCCTGTTTTCGGTGGCCGGCCTTGCAAGTGCGCAGACGGCAACCTGGCAGGGCGAAGGCTCGCTGAGCGCCGGGGTGACCACCGGCAACACCGACACGCGCGATCTGGGCCTTGGCCTGAAACTGAACCGCGACAGCGATCTGTGGCGCACGGGCGTCGAAGCGCTGGCCGACTATGGCGAGATCGACGGCGCCGAATCCAAGAACCGCATCTTCCTTGCCGGGCAGCTCGACCGCAAGCTGGGCGAACGCGCCTATGTGTTCGGTCGTGGCTCCTACGAGGCTGACGAGTTCTCAGGCTTCGACAGCCGCATCTTCCTCGGCGGCGGCGCAGGCTACACCATCCTGACGGGCGAGAAGGCGAGCTGGTCGGTCGAAGGCGGCCCCGGTATCAAGATTGACGAGGTGAAGGAGCAGGTCGTGCTGCCCGGTCCGGTGATCATTCCGGCGGAAACCGTCGAGAGCTTCTCGGTCGTCGGCGCATCCAAATTTGCCTATGCGTTCAACGAGAATGTCAAGCTCTCCAACGATACCAGCGTTCTGTATGCTGAAGAATCAACACAGCTGACGAACTCGCTGGCCCTGACGGCGGCGCTGACCGGTGCGCTTTCGGCGCGTGTGTCGTTCGATGTTCGCCACGACACCAACCCGCCGATCGGCTTTGAAGACACCGACACGGCAACGCGCGTGTCGCTGGTCTACGCGTTCGGCAGCTGATCGTAGCGTTTCCGCGTCAGCCTTCGTCTGGCGCGAAATGCTTGGAAAGCTTCAGGCCCTGGCCCTGATAGTTGGAGCCCCGCCCGCCATAGAGCTGGCGGGGCTTTTCCGTCATGGGCTCATAGATCAGCTTGGCGACGGGCTGGCCGTGCTCAAGGATGAAAGGCACGTCGCGCGAGCGCACTTCGAGCACGGCGCGGCTGCCGGCCTTGTTGGTGCCGAAGCCCGGATCGAAGAAGCCGGCATAGTGGGCGCGGAACTCGCCCAGTTCGGGCGCAATGGGGGCCATCTCGGCGGCCTCATTGGCGGCGACCTTCACGGTCTCGCGGCTGACAAGGATGTAGAACTCTTCCGGATTGAGCACGATGCGGCCTGCCTTGGGATAGACCGGTTCCCAGAACTGGCTGACTTCGTGCGCGCCGAGGTCCTGAAGGTCCACCACGCCGGAATGCGGTTTGGCGCGGTAACCCGCAGGCTGGCCGGCGGGCGGCTCAAGATCAATGGAGACGACCTTTTCGCGCAGGGTTTCGGGCTTCTTCTTCTTGAAGCGCAGCTGGGCAAGCCGGTCACCGGGGCGCACCTTGATCGGGAAGGTGCGCGGGCTGACCTCCAGATAGAGTGGACCGGAATAGCCGGTGGGCACTTCATCGAAGGCGCGGCCCCGATTGGTGACGAGGCGGGTGAACACGTCGATCCGCCCGGTGGAGCTTTTCGGATTGGCGCGGGCTGAGAGCCCGGCGGGCAGGCGCAGCGATTCCTGCAGCGGCACGAGATAGACGCAGCCGGTTTCCAGCACCGCGCCTTCAGGCTGCGTCAGGTCGATCCGGTGCAGGTGGATGCCCGGCTCCTGCAGCATCTCGGCGACCGTGCGGTCCTTGCCCGGCAGGAAGCTGGCGCGGAGGCGGTAGGCATCAACGGCGAGCCGAAGGTCGAGGCTGGCGGGCTGAATCTGGCCCGGTTCCGGCGCGTCTTCGCACCGGATTGCCCCGCTTTTCAGCAGCGCTTCAATCTCGAAGTCGGGTATAACCCCGCTAATATCAGCCATCACTTGCACCCTGTTGGGCTCAGGCATAAGACCCCGCTCAGGAAACACAAGGATCAGAGCCATGGCCGATGCATCGGGCAGCGACAAGAAGGGCTGGAAACCGGCGACCCAAGCGGTACGCGGCGGCCTCATGCGCTCGCAGCATGGCGAGATCTCCGAGGCGATCTACCTGACTTCGGGTTATGCCTACGACTCGGCGGAGCAGGCGATGCGCCGCATGGCCGGCGAGGAAGAAGGCTTCGTCTATTCCCGCTATGGCAGCCCGACCTCCGAGATGCTGCAGCAGCGCCTCGCCTTGATCGAGGGCGCAGAGACCTGCCGCGTGGCGGGCTCGGGCATGGGCGCGATCTCCACCGCGATCCTTGCGCCGCTGAAAGCCGGCGACCGGGTGGTGGCGGCGACCGCGCTGTTCGGCTCCTGCCGCTGGATCATTGCCAACCAGATGCCGAAGTTCGGCATCGAGGCGGCCTTTGTGGACGGGGCTGACCTCGACGCCTGGAAGCGGGAGATCGACAAGGGCTGCCAGCTGGTGCTGATCGAAAGCCCCGCCAACCCGCTGCTCGATGGCGTGGACATTGAAGCGGTTGCAAAACTTGCCCACGCCGCCGGAGCAATTCTGGTGGTGGACAATGTGTTCGCCACCCCCGTATTGCAGCGCCCGCTGGAACTGGGCGCCGATGTCGTCGTCTATTCGGCCACCAAGCATATGGACGGGCAGGGGCGCGTTCTGCTCGGCGCGATCCTCACCAATGAAAAGCTGATGAGCGAAGTGTACGATCCGTGGCTGCGCCATATGGGGCCGGCGGCTTCGCCGTTTAACGCCTGGGTCGTGCTGAAGGGCCTCGAGACGATGCAGCTGCGCGTGGAAGCGCAAAGCCGCACGGCGGCGCGCTTGGCGGATGCGGTTGCTGCGCACCCGTCCGTCCGCGCTGTGCGTTATCCTCACCGCAAGGATCATCCACACTACGAGGTCCACAAGCGACAGATGAAGTCCGGCGGTACGCTGCTCGCCATCTCGCTGAAAGGCGGGCAGGACGAGGCGTTCCGTTTCCTCAACGGGCTGAAGCTGGTCGATATCTGCAACAATCTGGGCGACACCAAATCGCTCGCCTGCCATCCCTCGACAACGACGCACCGCGCGCTGTCGGATGAAGAGCAGGCAGCGATGGGGCTCGACCGCAGCTGGATCCGCCTGTCGGTCGGACTGGAAGATGCAGACGACCTCGAGGCCGATCTTCTGGGCGCGCTTAACAGCTTGTGAACTTCTGCCGGGGAAGGCTTCGCGCATGGCAAAACGGCCCGCACCTCCCCAATATGAAGCCATCACCGATGGCGTTCGCATCCGTGTGCGGCCGAAATTCCTGCACGACGAATCCGAGCCCGCACGGGCCAAATTCATGTGGCAGTATACGGTCGAGGTCGAGAATGAGAGCGACCGGGTGTGGACCATCGTGCGCCGGCATTGGCGCATCGTGGATTCGGTCGGGCGTTTGCAGGCGGTCGATGGTGAGGGCGTAATCGGGCAGACCCCGACCCTCGGGCCGGGGCAGCGTTTCAGCTATACGTCCGGCGCGCCGCTTGCCACGCCTTCGGGCATGATGAGCGGCACGTATGACCTCGTCGATGACGAAGGCGGGGAGATGGTCGCACGGATTCCGGCTTTCTCGCTGGACAGTCCTTACGAAACCTCCCGGCCGAGCTAGCGCAGCGGCCGGGGGCGGCCTGCCATCGGCTCGCCGGTGTCGATGACCCGGAAATTGGTTGCCATCATGTCAGGCGTGAAGAGCAGCTGAAGCTCAGTTGGCGACAGCACACCACGCCACGCGTCGACCTGAGTGGGCGAGCCTTCGGCAAAAAGCGTAATTGCGCCGGCATCGTCTACCAGAATGGCGCCGTACTCCTGCAGGGCACGGGCGATCACCTTGCCGGTGGGCGAGAGACGGGTATTTTCAATGTCGTAGTTTGGATCAAGCTGAATCCGGGCGCCAAGCGGCAGGCCGAAATGATTGGCTGGACGGGTATCCGATGCCGGAAGCGCATCCGCTGCCGGCGAGACGAACTGGCCGGTGCGCGGGGCCGGATAGGCAAAGGCAAGCGCGTGATCGATGCGGCCTGCCTTGATCTCGTCGAGACGGATCAGGCCGGCTGTCAGCGGAATTCCCGAGGGGCGCACGGTATGGGCATCTGACTGGGCTGCCTGCATCCAGGGCGTTGGAACGCCGGTTCCGGTGAGGTCGACTTCTGCGCCGAAGCTGGCGCGCCAGTTTTCATCTTCGGCATTGAAGGAAGGCTGGCGCATTTCCCAGGCCTTGCCGGCTTTGGGGTCAATCATCGAAAGGAATTCTGTGCCGCCGTCGGGGCCGGAGGGCTTGGCGAAATCCGGTGCGGGGATTGCCGACCCCGGCGCAAAGCCCCGTCCATAAACGCCGTAGAAGTACGGGAAAAACGGACGCTTCGGCGTGGTTGCGCTGTCGATATAGTAGGTCGCAACCGTCCATTCGGGGATGTTGATGTAAAGTGCGTTGGAGGCTGTGGCCGCAGCGATCAACTCGGGCGAGCCAGGATCGAACATTGCGTCAGCGGCGATCTTCGTGTTCCACGGGCTGTCAGCGGAAAATGGACGCCAGCCGGCTGGGGCTTCCGCCGCCGCAGCGACTTGCGCGGGCGTGGATGGGACAATTGGCGCATGCGTTGTGCCGATCTGGGCACACGCCGAAACGGCGAAAACTGAGAGCGCAGCGGCGATCTGGAGCCTGTTCTTGAACATTTTTCCCTCCTGGGAATGGGCTTTTGCCCGTCAGGAGGCAAGAAACAGGCCAAGATGCCGGCCAGAAATGAGAGCGGGCCCCGGAGGGCCCGCATCCTGGTTAAGCGCGGGCGGCGGCTTCAGAGCACGTCGAGCATTTCCGCGACCAGCGGATGGCGTACCACATCGGCCGCTTCAAGCCGGATCACCGCTGCGCCTGAGAGCTGTTCCAGCTTTTCGGCGGCTTTGGAGAGGCCGGAGAATTCCGGTAGCAGGTCCGACTGGTTGGGGTCGCCCGTGATCACCATGGTGGAGTGCCAGCCAAGCCGGGTGAGCAGCATCTTGAGCTGGGTGTAGGTGCAGTTCTGGGCCTCATCTATGACAATAAAGGCGTTGTTGAGGGTGCGTCCGCGCATGAAGCCGATAGGCGCGATCTCGATCACGCCTTCTGCCAGCATGTGCTTCAGCTGGCCGGGGGAGAGGCGATCGGACAGGGCGTCGTAGAGCGGGCGCAGGTAGGGGGCGAGCTTGTCTTCCATGCCGCCGGGCAGGAAGCCGATCTGCTCGCCTGCCTCGACGGCGGGACGGGAGAGGACGATCTTGGAAACGCGGCCTTTCTGCAGGGCTTCGACCGCCTTGCAGATCGCCAGATAAGTCTTCCCGGTACCCGCTGGCCCCAGGGCGCAGACAAGGGCGCTGGTATCCATCGCCGCCATCAGCTGGGCCTGGTTTTCGGAACGGGGCTTTACCGTTTTCTGGTAGCGTTGGGTGCGCTCGGGTGCCTGCAGATTGGTGATCGTCTCCCCGTCATCCGGGTGCCAGCCGCGGCGTCCGCCCTCGATGGCATGGAGTTGTGGCCCTTTTCCGCGTGCTGACGCCTCGAACCAGTCGGAGGGGTGAACCTCCGCGGCGTGCTTCAGGCGCTTGGCAGGATTGCGTTTACCCATGGGAGGCCTCCTTGGCTGCAGGCATGAAAAAAGCCGCTGGCGGAAATGCGCAGCGGCTTACGGGAGCGGGGATTGTGCGGGGTGCCGGATTTGGAAGCGGCACCGCCGTAGCCGGAAGGGGCGCTTCCGGTGGTGAGGTGAGAATGGGCACCAATCGAGCCATTGCCTCTCCGAATCTGCAATGACTATACAGTACCAATATTATCGGACGGTTAAGTGACATTCCGCGAGCGTAACGATTGCGCGGGCAAAGGGAGATCGAGATGGCAATTTATGAACTGGACGGCGTGGCGCCGACTTTGCCGGGTGAGGGGAAGTTCTGGATTGCCGGAAGCGCCGAAGTGATGGGCAATGTGGTGCTCAAAGAGAGCGCCTCGGTGTGGTATGGTTGCGTCCTGCGCGGTGACAACGACCCTATTATCATTGGAGAAAATTCCAATATTCAGGATCTCACCGTGATCCACACCGACAAGGGCGCGCCGGTGACGATCGGGAAGAATGTCACTGTTGGCCACCGCGTAATCCTGCATGGATGCGAAATCGGCGACGACACGCTGATCGGCATGGGATCGACGATCCTCAACCGGGTCAAGATTGGTCGAAATTGCATCATTGGGGCTAATGCCCTGATTCCGGAGGGAAAAGAGATCCCCGACAACTCGCTCGTGATGGGCGCCCCCGGAAAAGTGGTCAAAGATGTATCAGAGGTCCAGCTTCAGGTGATCCGGATGTCTGCGATCCACTATGTCGAGAACTGGCAGCGCCATGCCAAGGGAATCAAACGCCTCGGCTAGACGTTGCTTTCCGGGGCAAAGTGAGCCCGGAGCGTATCAAACCGTGTATTTTTGAGGACGTTCCGGATCATTCCGGGGACAATCAGGGACACTTCGGGACAGGTTGAGCCTGGTTCAGGACAGCGGCGCGTTCCAGACGGCGCGCACCGTGTCGTTCATGCTCTCATCAAGCCCGACCCAGCCCAGACGCGCTTCGCGGGTCTGCAGGACGAAGACTTGCGCGGTTTTCGGCAGCGCTTCTGCGAGGGCGGCGCGCACCTCGGCCAGCGACCGGGCGGACCGTAGCAGGAAGGTGCCGGGGATGGTCTGGACATGCTTGCCAAGGCCATCGAGGCAGCCGGGCAGGTCGCGCCAGAGGGCGGCTTCGGCCGGGGCCGGGGCGCGGGCGACAATCAGATAGTTGGAGGCTTCGGCGCGGCGGCGGTTGCGCTCGGCAAAGGCGGGGGCGAGTGCCTCGGTGAGGCGGGGCGTTTCGCGGATCGGCAGGAAGGGCTGGTTCTCGGCGGCCGAGACGTGAGACCCCGGATGCAGCCGGCCTTCGATCACGAATTGCTGGAGCTGGCCGAGCGTATAGGGGCCATGGACCGTGCCCTGGACCTGCAGGCGCCAGATGGCCGGATCAATGCGCGAGAGATCGATCGGTTTGGGGGCTGTCGCGGCAGGCGCGGCGGCGGGGGCGCCGAAGGCTTTCGGGCGCCGGGCGTGGGCTTCAGACATCTGACCGGCTGGCGGGCTTTTGGCCGTGAATATAGCGCACCGCAAACTTGTTGCCGGTGACGCGGACAACCTCGCCGACGAGATTGCCGACCGAAACCTTCTCGCCGACGAAAGGCGGCTTGCCATTAGCCTCGAAGGCGGCGCCGGTGAGGGAGATGTCGGTGACCGAGCATTTCAGCTGGCCGCCATCCGACAGGTTCACGACGGCTTCGCCGCTGGCGCGATAACGCTCGCTGCCGCGTTCTTCATCCAGGCCCAGCCGGTCGCGGTTGATCAGCCAGGTCAGGCGGTCGGCGAGCTTGTCGCGCTTATGGGGGGAGGTGTGGAAGCGGACGGCAAAGCCGCCGGGGGAATGGCGCACCACATTGGCCACCACGCGGCCCACATCATCAAAGTAGCAGACGATCTGTTCGTCGATGCCGGGGAGTTCCTTCGAGACGATGAAGGCCCCGTCGCAGGACATGTTGGCGGTGCGCAGCTCGAAATCGTCGGTATCGCCAACCAGGAAGCGGCCCGTGAGTTTCAGTTCCACGCGCTTGAAACCGCGGCGATCGCGGCGCGAAAGCCGGCCGGACTCAGCGTCCTGAGATTGGGCTAGGGGCCGCGTCATGTCTTACTTCCTGCTCAGCCGGCCGCGCCCCACCCAAGCGCCATGCAGGCAAAATGTCACGCCTGACCGATAATTCATGAACGTTGACAATTTCTTGCGCAGACCGGTGAAGAAGATAGTTTACGGCCAACAATCAAAAAGCGGCCGGCCGCCGGGAGGAAAACAGGATGGACAGTTTCGATTATATTATTGTGGGCGCCGGCAGTGCGGGATGCGTGCTGGCCAACCGGCTTTCGGCCGATCCCAATGTGAAGGTTTGCCTGATCGAGGCAGGCAAGAAAGACACCTCGCTCATGGTTAAGATGCCTGCGGGCGTCGGCGGCCTGATCAAGCAGCCCAACGATCACAATTGGGGCTTCTTCACCGAGCCACAGCAGCACATGGAAAACCGCCGCCTCTACTGGCCGCGCGGCAAGGGCTGGGGCGGCTCCTCGTCCATCAATGGCATGGTGTACATTCGCGGCCATGCGGGCGATTATGACCTGTGGGGCCAGATGGGCCTCAAGGGCTGGAGCTATGCCGATGTGCTGCCTTACTTCCGCCGGTCGGAAAGCTATGAGGGCGGGGCCAATGATTTCCACGGTGGCAAAGGCCCGCTGAACGTAACCGAGAGCCCGATGTCGAGCCCGCTTTACCAGGCCTTCATCGATGCTGGCCGTGAGGCAGGTTATCCGGTTACGGAAGATTTCAATGGCGCGAGCCAGGAAGGCTTTGGCCGCTACCAGCGCACCATCTTCAAGGGCGGGCGCTGGAGCGCCTCCTTTGCCTATCTGCGCCCGATCGAGAAAGAGCGCGCCAACCTGACGATCCTGTCGACCGGCGTGGTGACCCGCGTGCTGATCGAGAAGGGCAAGGCGGTTGGCGTGGAAGTGGCCGAAGGGAAGGGCCGGGTGGCCCGCCAGATCCGCGCAGACCGCGAAGTGATCCTCTCGGCAGGGGCGGTACAGTCGCCGCAGATCCTGCAGCTGTCGGGCGTGGGCGATCCGGACGTACTCAAGCGCCAGGGCATCGAGACGAAGGTGAAGTCCACCGGCGTGGGCCGCAACCTGCAGGACCATCTGGACGTGACGATCATCCATGACATGGTGGACCCGATCTCGGCCTATTCGCAGCAGAAGGGCCTGAAGAAGCTGGGCGTCGGCCTGCAATACCTCTACAACCAGACTGGTCCGGGGGCGGATAACTTCCTTCAGGCGGGGGCCTTCATTTCCTCGCGCCCCGGCCTGTCGATGCCAGACATCCAGCTGCACCTCGTCAATGCCATCATGATGGATCACGGCAATGCCGCGCCGGAGAAGGATGGCTATACCGTGCACGCCTGCCAGCTGCGCCCGGAAAGCAAGGGCAGTGTGTTGCTGGCCTCGAATGACCCGTTTGCGCACCCGGCCATCGACCCGAATTATCTGGCCACGGAAGAAGACCGCCGCGTGATGCGGGAGTCGGTGAAGATGGTGCGCGACGTAACCCGCCAGAATGCCCTGAAGGCTTTCACCGCCGGTGAGATCATGCCGGGCGCTTCTGTGAAGACCGATGCGGAGATCGACGCCTTCATCCGCCAGAAGGGCGAGACGATCTATCACCCGGTCGGCACGGTTTCGATGGGCGCGACGGAGGCCAGCCCGGTGGACGGCGAGCTGCGCGTGCGCGGCGTGGAAGGCCTGCGTGTGGTGGATGCTTCGGTGATGCCAACGCTGGTGGGCGGCAACACGAACGCGCCGACGATCATGGTGGCGGAGAAAGCCGCCGACATGATCCTCGGCAAGCCGGCGATGGCGCGGGAGGAACCGGCGCTGGCGTGATCCGGGATGCTTGACAAAATGTATCATGGTGTGATACGGATTGTCTTGTGATACAGAGCACGCGCGGCGATCTGATCGGGCAGGTTCTCGAGGGAAGGCCAGGGAAAGGCTTTCCTTCAAACCTGTTCAGGGTGGCAGTTCGCAAGGTGGCAATGCTGCAGGCAGCCCATCGGCTGGAGGATCTGAAGATACCTCCGGCCAACCGGCTGGAGGCCCTGAAGGGTGACCGGGCCGGGCAGTATTCGATCCGGATCAATGATCAGTGGCGCATCTGTTTCACCTGGGGCGAAAACGGCCCTGAGGATGTTGAGATCGTGGATTATCACTGAAAGGAGATGGCGATGACGACCTTGAAAGCGCTGGTCCATCCCGGCGAAATTCTCCGCGAAGAGTTTCTGGAGCCGATGGGCATCAGCCCGATCCGGCTGGCCCGGCATATCCATGTGCCACGCACGCGGGTCGAACGGCTGATCCGAGAGGAAACTGCCCTCACGGTGGACACAGCAAAGCGCCTGTCGCGCGCCTTTGGCACCAGTGTCGAGTTCTGGATGAACCTTCAGATGAGCTATGACCTGCTGAAGGCGGAGGCGGAAATCGACGTGTCGGATATTCCGCCGCTCGAAGCAGCCTGAAACAGGCGCCTGCAGAAAAAGATCGCGTGAAGCCTGACGCGGCGCGCGGGGGAGGGAAGACCCTCCCGCACGGGCCGCCCGGTGGTGCGCGCCATTCTGGCGCTTCAGCCCCCTGATCCACCGGCGAGGCCAGACTTCACGCGGACTGCCCTTCTGGGCAGAACGGGTAGGTTCAGTTCGAGGCCACCAGGCGCAGCTTCGGACCAACGCGCCGCGTATCGGGCGGAGCGATCATCGAGACGCGGTGACGGAATACAGGCTGGCCATTGAGCGCGCCTTCACTGCTGACGGTCTGGTAAAGGCCGAGCATACGGGTGCGCGCCGTGCTGCCGGCACCGGCCGACAGGGGCATGAGCGTGACTTCAAGGTCTGCGCGGGCGCCCTGGAGGGTTTCGCCGCGCCCGCGGATCACGCCGGGGCCGCCATCAATGCGAATCGCATCGAGACAGGCGCCGACCATGATACGGTCCGGGCCGCTCCACAGGTCGAGGAAGTTCTGGTTGGCGAGGCGCCGACCAACAAGCGCGGTGACGGCTTCGCCCGCCGTGCGCACCAGCCAGGAGCGGTCGTCCATCAGTTCGAGCACGAAGATGCGCTCGATCAGGTCTTCGTGTTCGGTAACGCACGGGCCACCAGCGATGTGGCCGTCGGGCTCGGTTTGCATACGGCGCCATGCCTCAAGCAGGACGCGGGTATTCGGGTGGATCGAATGCTCGACCATGTTCTGGATTGCTCCCGGTGTTTTCTATGGGCGCCTGACGCCCGTTCCGGCCTGACAATCGCAATAATCGTTCCAGTTCGCGGGATTCACGCGGAGGGGGAATAAAAGTGCGTAAACACGGGGTTTACCCTTCGTGAAGAGGGAAGAACTGTTCCCCGGAAGGTGTTTTGAGCGGAATGCCTTGCGGGCGTGGCACACACGGGCCGTTTCAGCCCGGAACAATCAGGCGCGTGAACCGGGGGCAGTGTGAGGGGGAGACTTGCGGGCAAGCGAATCGTCCGATTACAGTCCGTCCATAATAATAATGTTATCCGCTCACACGCCTTCTTACCGGGGAGGCGCGGGGGCCAACTCCACTGAACAGTCTGAAACTCCCAGGAAGGAAACACCCTAGTGTCAAAATATGACGTGATGCCCGCAGGCCGGAAGGCCCTGCGCGCCATGCTTTGTCTCGGCGTTGGCCTGAGCGCGCTGTCCGTGATGGCAGCCCCGGCATTGGCCCAGGAAGAAGACGCCCCCGAACAAACCCGCACCATGCAGACCGTGACGATCACGGCCACCAAGCGCGAACAGACGCTGCAGGATGTGCCGATCGCGGTTTCGGTGGTTGATGAAGCAACCATCGAGCGGGCCGCCATCGTTGACCTCAACGACCTGCAGTCGATCGTTCCGTCGCTGCGCGTGGGCCAGCTTCAATCCTCGGCCAACACCAACTTCGTGATCCGCGGCTTCGGCAACGGCGCCAACAATGCCGGCATCGAACCGTCGGTCGGCGTGTTTATCGATGGCGTGTACCGGTCGCGCTCGGCTTCGCAGATCTCCGACCTGCCGAACATCGAGCGGGTCGAAGTGCTGCGCGGGCCGCAATCGACGCTGTTCGGCAAGAACGCATCGGCGGGTGTTATCTCGGTGGTGACCAAGAAGCCGCAGTTCGAGCTGGGCGGCGTTGTCGATGCAACGATCAGCAATGACGATGGCTATCGCGCGAGCGGCTATGTCACCGGCCCGCTGGCCGAGAACCTCGCCGGCGCCATTGGCGTGACCTACAACAAGCGTGACGGCTATGTCGATGATATCGGCACGGGCACCAAGACCAACGAGCGCAACCGCTGGGGCATCCGCGGCGACCTGCTGTTCGAACCCAACGTCAACACCACTTTCCGCCTGATGGGCGACTTCGACCAGATCGACGAGCTGTGCTGCGCAGCGGCCAACGTCATCAACGGACCGACGGGCGCAATCGTGCAGGCCATCGGCGGGACGCTCGTTCCGGAAGATCCTTACAGCTACCGCGTGGCGTATAACCTTCCGTCCACGAACAAGATCGACAATGGCGGCCTGTCGCTGCAGGGCGATTTCGACTTCTCCGGAATGCGCCTGACCTCGATCACGGCGTATCGCATGTCGCGCATGGAAACCAATCAGGATTCCGACTTCACCGGCGCTGACCTGCTGGGCGAGAACTCCAACGAGACCGATATCGACACCTTCACCCAGGAAATCCGCCTGACCTCGACCGATGGCGACCGCCTCGACTGGATGGTTGGCGGTTTCTATTTCGACGAAAAGGTCGATATCAAGAACGCGCTGCTCTACGGCACGGACTACCGCAATTTTGCGGATGTGCTGTCGGTGATGCAGCAACTGGGTAATCCGCCTTCGATGACGCCGGAGCAGGTGTTTGCCGCCATCAATGGCGGTTTCATCACGCCCGCATTCGCGCAGGTGGAAGGTATTCTGGGGCTGCCGGTCGGCACGTTCGGTCAGGCGGGGCAGGGCTTCCGCGACGATGCCGGGCAGGACAACACTGCCTGGTCGATCTTCGGCACGGTTGATTACCGCCTGACAGACCGCCTGACGGCCACGATTGGCCTCAACTACACTGAAGACAAGAAAAACGCGCGCAACAGCATCGTGGCAACCGACGCGTTCTCTGCGGTGGACTTCTATGCCGTTGGCCAGCAAGCCCTGCTTGGCCAGGCGCTGATCAATGCGGGCGTTGATCCGACCAATCCTGCGGCAGTCGGTGCCTTCGCGCAGGCCAATCCGGCGGTGTTTGCCGGGATGCAGCAGTTTGCCTCCGTCAATGCTGTCTGCAATCCGAACGACATTGCGGACGGGAATGATGCCGGCCAGGCGTGCATTGCCTCCGGCGCGACCGTCGGCAACCCGCTGCTGCCATTGCAGCCGCTGCAGTTCCTGCCGCCATTCCTCGGCTTCCCGAATGCTGTGGAAGATGGCCGCTCGAAAGATTCGGCAACGACCTACACGCTGCGTCTTGCTTATGACATCAACGACAACCTCAATACCTATGTGTCGTATGCCACGGGCTTCAAGGCGACTTCGTGGAACCTGTCGCGCGACTCGCGCCCGTTCGCACGGGACTTCATCCCCGGCTCGCCGGTGACGAACCCGCCGTCTTCGCCGATCCGGGACGCAGGCCTGGCCCTGCCGAACCTGACGACCGGCACGCGCTATGCCGGCCCGGAAGATTCGACGGTGTTCGAAGTCGGCCTGAAGGGCGTCTACTCCAACGTCGCGTTCAACATTGCCTATTTCGACCAGACGATCGAAGGCTTCCAGTCGAACGTGTTCACGGGAACGGGCTTCGCGCTCGCCAATGCCGGCAAACAATCGAATCAGGGCGTCGAGTTCGACGTGACCTGGAATCCGATCGACAGCCTGCAGCTGATGGTGGCCGGTACGCTTCAGGACCCGGTCTATGACAGCTTCCCGAACTCGGCGAACGGCGACCTCTCCGGCCAGAAAGTCTATGGCATCCCGGAAGTGGCGACCTCCACGGCGGCGACTTACTTCTTCGATGTCGGCGGCTGGGACGCTTATGTTCGCGGCGACTGGCAGTATGAGAGCGCGGTCGACCATTTCGACAGCGATATAGAGCAGGCTGAATTCGGCGAGCAGAAGAAGGTCAACACCTTCAACGCCTCGACCGGCTTCACCAATGACAACGGCCTCGGCGTGACGCTGTGGGTGCGCAACGTGTTCAACGACGAATACATCCTGACGGCCTTCCCGGCCGTGGCGCAGGCTGGCTCTTATATGGGCTACCCTGTGGCGCCCCGTTCCTATGGCGTGACCCTGCGCAAGACGTTCTGATCCGTCCTGCCAGCCAAATTCCCGGAAAGCCCCGCCCTCGCGCGGGGCTTTTCTTTTGGGGCGGACAAGAATCAGGCGCCGCGCCGGGCCCTCAGGAGGAGGACCGCGGCGGCGAGCGCGAAGACCTCAAACGCGACGAAGCCGATATAGCTGCTGGTGGGGGAGGGGCCGAGGACGAGGGCGGCGAACCGCGCGAACACATAGCCGCCCATATATATAGTGATGAACCAGAGCGCCGGGCGGGTCATGGCGGCCCGCAGGGCGCCCGCCGCGCAGAGGGCGGCGGCGGCCAGGCTGACCCCGCCATAGATGCCCCGCATCTCGTAAAGGCCGTTCGGCCCGCCGATTTCCACATCCAGACTGGCGGTCATGCCTGCCGGATTGAGCAGGGAAAGAAGGCCGAAGGCGAGATAAAGCGCCGCCATGAGGGTGAGAAAGATCTTCGTATACATATGTAAGGAGCTAGTTTGAGACGCCGGCGAGGCAAATTTAACGTCTGCGCAGGCATGAACAGAGGAGCGGTCGCCACGATTCGAGGGGGCCGACCGGATCGGAGAAGCAGAATGAGCGGCCAGCAAACCCGCGAGCCCATCATCAACGCCCCGCTGCCGCTGACAGCATTTGCGCTGACGCTGATTGCGCTGCATGGCCTGCGCGCCTTCCTGCCAGAACAGATGAACCTGGCGGCGCTGTATCATGGCGCGCTGTTCCCCGAGCGCTTCTGGGGCTGGGTGAACGGGCAGGTTCTGATGCCCAGCGGGGCGCCGGCCTATCCCGGCTGGCTGGAGGCGGCCGCGCCCCTGTTCCTCAGCGCCCTGCTGCATGGCGACTGGATGCATGTGATCCTCAACGCAGTTTTCCTGCTGGCGCTGGGCAAGCCGATGATCGAAATCCTGTCGGCAATTTATGGCGGGCGCAACGCTGGGGTCTGGGTTATCCTCTTTGTGCTGATCTTCCTGACGCAGGCCGCTGGCGGGCTGTTTTACCTCCTGCTCAACAACCCATCGGGTCCATTGGCAATCGGCGCGTCGGGCGGGATCAGTGGTCTGATGGGGGCTTTCCTGCTGATGCGGGACGGAGCGTCCGCCCGGCTTCTGTCGCGGAATTTCCTGGCCGTGACCGGACTGTTTATCGTGGCCAACTACCTGTTCGCGCTCATCGGGCCATCGCTTCTGGGCGCTTCGATTGCCTGGGAAATCCATGTCGGCAGCTTCATTGCCGGCGCGTTTCTGGGGCGTGCATTTATCTGGGATGCCCTGCGCAGGCTGGATAACTAAGCGAAAACAGGGGCTTTCCGGCCCTTTCTGAAAGGGGTCGCGCAGATCTTCGCGCTATGGTATCCTCACGGATGGTGAGACGGCCTGAAGGCCGCCGCCCGATGGGAGGACAGTCAGATGATCATTGAACAGATACTCAATGCCAAGGGCCGCGAAGTGATTACACTGCGGGCCGACAATACCCTGCGCGAAGCGGCCAGCCTTCTGGACGAACGCCGGATTGGCGCCGTGGTGACGCTGGACGGGGAAGGCGAGATCATCGGTGTGCTGTCGGAACGCGATATCGTCCGGCAAGTGGCGCGCGGCGGGGGAGGGGCGCTCGACATGGATGTCGGCAGCGCCATGACACGGGCCGTGATTACCATCGGCGCGGAAGCCAAGGTCGATGAGGCGATGCAGCTGATGACCGACCGGCGGATCCGGCACCTGCCCGTGGTGCGCAATGGCCGGCTGACCGGCGTGGTCTCGATCGGCGACCTGGTGAAATGGAAGATCGCCGAGACCGAAGCGGAGGCCCAGGCGATGAAGTCCTACCTCTCTGCCCAATATTAGGGTTGTCCACAAAGTGCAGTGAAACTGTGGATTTCGCGGATTCATGCCTTGCGGTCTGAAAACGCCCCCGCTACATCGCGGCCTTCGCTGAGCCGGGCGGAAACAAACGGCCCAGCGAGACCGCAGAGCGGTCGCCGAACGGAAGAAAAGGGGTTGCCCTTTACACCGAACAGCGGCTATATGTGCGGTTCTCCCGAACGCCCGAACCAATGGGCCGAGATGATCGGTCTAAGGGTTCTGTTCGCTCTTAAAATCAGGCCTTCACGCTACGGTGTGGAATTCTGAAGAAGGGGTGAAAAAGTGGTTGACGGGAGAAACGGTGGCTCTAAAAGCCGCCGCTTCCCGAACGCCCGAACGGATGGGCCGAATTGCTCGGCCAGGAAGTTCAGTTCGCAAAATCTGGTGGTTCTAACGGACTGCAGAAAAAGCGAAAAAAGGGTTGACGGGAAAGGTGGTGACGATAGAAGCCGCCACTTCCTGAACGCCCGAATGACTGGGCCGAAACTAATCGGCCAAGACATTCTGTTCGCTAAAATCTGGTGGTTCTAACGAACTGCAGAATGGCGAAAAAAGGTGGTTGACGGGAAAAAAGACGGCTGTATAAGCCGCCACTTCCGGACGGGGCCACGGCCTACTGAAGGACACAGAATTCCGGGCCACGGCCCACGCTGTTTGACATCGTAAGAGATAGGAAGAGAAACGCAGGCGGCGTGACGGCTTGCGAACCTCGCAAGAGGTTCAAAACGATCACGACGATGTGTTTCTTGAGAATTCTTTTTCCATCGGAAAGCTTCGGCTTTCTGTTGTGATAAAGGGTTCTCGTCAAAGAACGCAATACTTATGCTTATACAGCAAAGTAACCGTCCCATTTTCCTGGGATGGTTCGTCAGATCAACAACTCAACTTGAGAGTTTGATTCTGGCTCAGAACGAACGCTGGCGGCAGGCCTAACACATG